>JBBQQZ010000319.1:0-4600 GCA_038215325.1 Tepidisphaerales bacterium
CCGCTGACATCGCCTACCGCGACCGCAAAACGCCCGTCATCCAGTTCAATGACGTCGAAGAAATCCCCACCCACGAACTGGCCGGGACGCGATTCGCCGATGATGCGGAGCAAGCCGACCGACATCTCCCGCTTGGGCATGATGTACTTCTGTGCGGCGGCGGCGCTGGTGAGTTCGGCGTGCATCGCGGCCTGGCGCTTCTCGATCTCCACGCGCTTGATGTTCGCCAGCGCCAGGCTGGCCATGCGCGACAGCGCGACGCAAAACGCCGACCCGTTCGGCCGGATCGATTGCAGAATGCTGCCCCGGCTATCCAGGTACAGATACGCCGCGACGCTCGCGCCCAGCATCAGCGGCACACAGATGGCGGCAGAGACGTTCATCTGAACCAGACTCTCGCTAAACCCCCCGCCGCTACCGGCGCTGATCTCGGCGACGTTGCCGTCGGACGCCGAATTGATCAGCGACCTTGAAAACTGCGCCGGCGAGTTCTGCGCCTCGCGGCTGACTTTCGACGAGATGATCTCGAACGCCTGTCCATCCACCGGCTTCAGCATCACCGCGTTGCTAAGGCCCGTGCCGCGCATGGCGGCATCGGTGACGTTCTCGGCCAGCTCTTTCTCGCTGGTCGACGCGTGGATCTTCGCGGCCGACTCCAGCAGCAGGTTCAGCAGGCTATCCGCAAGCGGCTGCACGTTTTTCTCGTGGATCGAGCGGACAAACGTCTGGCCGAGATCTTCCTTCAGCCGCAGGCCGCGCCGGGTGGGGGTCGTCGATACCGCGAACGTCCAAGGCGTGATGCGGATCAGATCCCCCTCTCGCACCGGCATCGCCTGCTGCGCCGGCAATCGCACGCCATTGAGGAACGTGCCCCAGCGGCTGCCCAGGTCGATGATGTTCCACCCCGAGCCGTCCTCGAACAAAAACTTCGCATGCTGCCGCGACACCTGCTCGGCATCGGGCGGCAGGTGCAGATCACACTTCTCGTGCCGGCCGATCGACAAGCCCTCGGGATTCGGCTTCAGCTCGATCGTTTCGATCGCCGGGCCGGCGGTGGGGATAAGCCATGTGCTGGAAGGCATGCGCGGGCGATTGTGGACACTGCGAGCCGATTGGGCAAGCCGCCGGCCCGGATCGACTTGCTTTCACCCCCGCCGGCGCGCATAATTCTCCGCTCGCTTGTCGGAGCAATCCGCCGACGCGGGCAGGTAGCTCAGTTGGTAGAGCACAGCACTGAAAATGCTGGTGTCGCCGGTTCGATCCCGGCCCTGCCCATTTGACGTAACATACGCCGAATGCGGAACTTGCATTACCGTCCGGGTGTTCTGGACGTGCGGCCTGAAAAAAGGAAAACTCGGTATGATACCGAGTCTTTTTTGAGGACGCGAAATGCCCGGTTTTCGCAGGAATCCCCCGTCTTATCGACTCCATAAGGCCTCCGGAAACGCCGTCGTAACCCTCATAGGGAAGGACGTCTATTTGGGCCGCTTTGGCGCTCGGTCCAGCTTGGCGGAGTACGACCGCGTAATTGCCGAGTGGCTTTCCGCCGACCGCACCCACGTCAGCCGGAACGACCCCGCCGTGTCGATCGCCGAGCTGGTGAATGCCTTCCGGAAGTCGGACGCGATTTCTGACTCCCACCAGCACGACTACCGCGCCGTCATGAGCCTGCTGGTCCGGACGAATTCCCGTCGCCCCGTCACCGACTTCGGACCCCTCGCTCTAAAAGGTGTCCGCAAGGCCATGATCGACGCTGGCTGGAATCGCCAGACGATCAGCCAGCGTACCTATATGCTCCGCCGGATCTTCCGCTGGGGGGTGGAGCACGAGATGGTGCCGGTGGCGATCTATGACGCCTTGCTCGCGGTCGAAGGCCTGCGCGCGGGCAAATCCACCGCCCCCGAGCCTGAGGCCGTAGAACCCGTCGCCGTCGCCCACGTCGAAGCCTGTCTCCCCTTCGCGCCCACCACCGTGCAGTCCATGGTGAAGGTGCAGGCGCTCACCGGCATGCGGCCGGGCGAATTATGCGACATGCGGACCGGCCAAATCGAACGCACGGGCAAGGTCTGGATCTATCGCCCCGGATCCCACAAAACCGCCTACAAGGGTAAGTCGCGGGAGATCGCGATCGGTCCCAAAGCGCAGGTGATTCTGGCGCCGTACCTGAAGGCCGATCCCGCGGCGTACATCTTCACCCCGCGCGAATCGGAAACCATCCGTCGCCAGGCCGCGCACACCAACCGCAAGACGCCATTGAAGTATGGGAATTTCCCCGGCTCCAATCGCAAAAGCAAAGCCGCCTGTGCGCCTGGGGGACCGATACGACGTGATGGTCTACCGCCGCGCCATCTACCGCGCCGCCGACGCCGCCTTCCCGCCCCCCGCCCGCCTTGCCCGGCGTAAGGGCGAGCGCGAGGGGGATTGGAAACTGCGCCTGGGTGAAGCGTGGGAAGAATTGAAGGCGCACCGCGTTGCGCACCGCTGGCACCCCCACCAACTCCGCCACGGCTTTGCCACCGAGGTCAGACGCCAGTTTGGCTTGGAGCATGCCCGGCGAGCACTGGGGCACTCCAACGCCAAGATCACCGAGGTCTACGCCGGCGTCGCTAAGGAAAAGGCGGAGGAAGTCGCACTGAAAATCGGGTGACGAGCGAATTTTTCGATGATTTGCGTTGACTTTTCCGATAGTTATTACAAAATGGAATGACGGAATGGAAATCTTGAATCAACCGCTGCTCGACCGCTTCGTCCGGAAGCACCGCGACGCGGCGCCATGGATCGAACGGTGGATCAACACCGTGCAAGAGGCCGACTGGGGCTTGATCGACGACGTCCGCGAGGTTTACCCGTCCGCTGACGGCGTGCGTGTCAAGAAATCAGCCTCGGTGATCGTCGTCGTTACCGTCTTCAACGTGAAGGGCAACACCTATCGCCTGCTCACGCTGATCAACTACGAGCTCGGCCTGGTGCGCGTGGTGGATTGCCTCACCCACCCCGAATATGACCGGGACACTTGGAAGGACCGCCTGTGATCGCATCGAAGAAACCATCCACGACCGACGGATACCTGAACCTGGTTCAGCGGTTCCCCCTGCGCCCGCTCCGAAACGACCGCGAGCACGAGCAGGCCATCGGCATGACCACCGACCTGATGCGCGAATCGCCGCCCCTTCAGCAGCACGAGCGCGACTACCTCGGCACGCTGGCGCTGCTGATCAAGGACTACGAACAAAGGCGCTGGCCACGCGAACGCCGGCGGATCCCGCCCGTGGAGATGCTGAAGCACTTCATGGAGGAAGGGAGTCTGTCGGTTTCCGATATCGGCCGCATCATCGGCTCGCAACCGGCGGCGTCGCTCATCCTCGCGGGCAAGCGGGAACTGAGCAAAACCCATATCCGCCGGCTGGCCGACAGGTTCAAGGTGTCGCCGGCGTTGTTTTTGTGACGAACTCACACCCGGCCCGAGGCCGCGAAGGACGCCATGTCCGGACCAGTTTCAGAATTGAACAGGACGCTCATTCGGACCGCAGTCCTGCGCGCGGATCGGTTCGGGGTACATCATTTCGTTAAGCATCCTCCGGACTTCCATCGCTTCGTTGCCGGTGAGGGTGACGCGGTTGTTGACGAATCCTGGCGGAGTGACTGGGAAGACGAGGATGATGTTGTCGCCGTTCCGTTCGACGCCCACGGCCGCAGCGATGTTCAGCAATCGGTTCGTGTTGATTGGGTGGTAGAAGGTTCGCATGGGTGTCACTTTACCACAGAGTGATCGCATGATCGCGCCGGCCGGGCCTAATCGCCCTTCCGTCGCTTCGCCGGCCTGAACGTCAGGCTGGCCAATAAAGTGTCCCCGCGGTGCTGATACCACCCGGGGACTTGGCCCACCTAATGAAAAGGTGACGCATGTATCATCTACCCGAAGCGCGGCCAAGCCCGCGTCGCGTAAACAACGTCCCGGATCCAAACGCTCAAATGAGTCAGGAGGAGCAGCGCAAGACACCGTGACCACCATCGAAATTCCTACGGATTTGGTCGATAAAGCCATGGCCGGCATCAAGTTTGAGAACGGAGAGTTTGTCACCACATCGGAACCAGAGCCGACGCCGCCGATGAAGACAGCACGTGCGATCGATTGGAACGATTTCGAATCTGTGAATCGTTTTAAAATGCGGTTCATTATTGTGAAACGTCGGCAAGCCGTGCTGGCCTTTTCGATCGAAAGCCCGACCGTCGGTCTCGCGGATGCGGCGCGGATGCGGCGCGGATCGCCGGAGTGTCCAAGGATGAACTCGCGGACGAGTGGCTTTAGGCCCACGGCGAACGGGAGGACGCGAAGATGCATTTCCGCGTTTTCTTTCTCGAAATTTATCGAGTCTATAGCACCGTTGCAGACTAATTTCAGCAGTTTCTGTGCGCTTCGTGCCGATATCGGTATTGGCTCAAGCACGGAGGCTGAACCATGCCCGGTCCTGGAACGTACTTGCCGGACGCCACGGAAGGCGTCGGCCGCGTCGAAGATTTGCCTGCTCCACGCGTCGTTCGACGCTCGCGGAACTTCCCCCGGCGAATCTGTCCACGCTGCGCGCGCAGCGCCTACCGA
>JBBQQZ010000320.1:0-4534 GCA_038215325.1 Tepidisphaerales bacterium
TCTATCCGCAATTTGCGCGCGTGCCGGCGGAATATTTCGGCGCGTATCACCGTTTTCACATCGCCTGGACGAGCGTTGCGGTTGCGCCGGTGATGGTTAGCGAGGCGGTTTTTGCGACGCTCATCCTGATGAAGGACTGGAATGACCCCTTGGCGCTGGTGGGGATATCGCTCTTGGCGGTGGTGTGGTTGAATACGTTCGCTCAGGAAGTGCCGACGCACGAGAAGTTGAAGGCCGGCCATGACTTACGGACGATCCGGCGGCTGGTCGTCTGGAACTGGCCGCGCACGCTCGCCTGGACGGGCCGCGCGGTCGTGGGCGGGATGATGGTGGCGAGAAATATGGCTTAGCTTTGCAACCCTTCGGGGGGCTGGCGCGTATCTTGTACTGTGGTGTGGGCATCTTGCCCACGCATTGAGAAATACATATCGCGTGGGCGAGACGCCCACGCCACGTTTTTTTGAATCATTTGTCAGACGCTTTGCCCCACAACCTCGACTACACGGAACTCCCTCCCGCCACCCGCCTCGCCCCGCGACTGCTGGCGCGGACGGAGGATGAGCCGCTTTCTGCGCGCCTCTCAGGCTTCCTGATCGCGATCCTCGTGACGGCAGCGTACTTCGTGGCGCTATTGGGTTACTGGGCGCCCGCGCATGGCGGGGTCGATCAGAACGGCTACCTCGTCGGCGGGAAGCAACTCGCCAGGACGGGGTCGACGGGGATGCTGCCGGATCATGCCCTTGGCTTCGTCGGCGCGATGTGGGTGCGGGTGGAATCGACCGGCGTCAACTATCCCAAATACCCCAACGGGCTCCCGCTGTTGTACGCCACGTCGATCTGGATCTTCGGCGACGACCTGGGCACGCGATACGCGTTCCTTGTCTCGCCGATCGGTGCGGCGCTGTCGGTGATGGGGATGTATCTGCTGGCGCGGCAATTCGCGGGCGTTTTCGGGTCGCTCAGCGCGATGCTGCTGATGGCGAGCGGGCAGGTGATGCTGTCGCTGGCGAATAATCCGAACAGCCACGCGTCGTGCCTGGCGTGTGTGGTCTGGGGGACGTTTTTCCTGATCCGGTTCTGGCACACCGCTTCGATCTGGCGCGGCCTGATCGGCGGGTTTCTGCTCGGGTATGCGGTGACGATCCGGTACACCGAAGGGCTGCTGGCGCTATTGATCGCGCTGGTGGTGCTGTCGATGATCCGCGGGATTGACCGGCGACAGTGGGCGCGCCTGGCGTCGCCGGTGGTGGGGTGGATGATCCCGGTGGGGTATCTGGTGATTTTTAACCTTGTGGCGATGGGGACGCTGACGGGGTACGACACGACCAACGAATCCAAACCCGGCGCGGCATTCACGCTGGAGCACATCGCGCAGAACTGGGAAAAGCTGATCCGCCAGGCCCACGACAGCGGGCTGTTTTTCGCGGTGCCGGTGGGGATTTTGGGGATGGTCGTCGCTTGGCGCTCCGGCTGGAAGCGTGCGGCGATCCTGTGGCTGTGGCTGATCCCCGGAACGCTGACCTACATGGCGTATTACTGGGCACCAGATCGCGGCGTGTCGTACCTGCGATTTTTCCTGACGCTCATGCCGCCGATCGCGATCGTGGTGGCGGTGCTGTTTGATGAGCTGACGCGGCATATCGCGACAAGGCGATTTGTCGCAACGCTGGCATGCGCAACGATCCTGGTGATGTCGTGCGGGATCGGGACGTATCGCGCGATAACCGGCCTGGACGACGGCGTGGAGTCGCAGTTGGGTCTGGAACAACAGGCGCTTTCGACCCGCAACATGGCGGCACTGGGCGAGACGGTGAAGAGAACCGTCCCCGCCGAGGCGGTGCTGTTTGCGTCGCCGAACCAGTTGCACTATTTGCAGTTCATCGGGAACTACGAATGCTACAGCCCGGAGTATTTCACGACGTCATTCGTGCAGCGGCTGGAGAAAACCGAGCAGAACACGGATGACGCGAACGACCCGATGACGCAGCAGGGGGCGCGTCGCAAGTGGCTGTTGTCGGTCGTGCAGGGCAAAACCGAGGCGCAGTTGACGCAGATGCAGAACGATCTGACGGTCTCTTCGCTCAAAGCGGGCCGGCCGGTGTTTTTGGTGCTGAACCGGCAGTCGTCGGACCTGTACACCAAGCGGTTTATCAAGCGCAACGGCCCGCTGGAGGCGAAGGTGGTGGCGCGGTACTTCGATTTGCCGCGCGTCGAGGCGTCGAGCGAGGACAAACCCAGCACCGAACCCGCCCGCCGGATGGGCGGACCCGCGTTCGGGCGCGGGTTCCGGGGTGGCATGCCGCAGCAGTGGCAGATCATTGAAGTGAAGCTGAAGCCCGAATGACGCCTTACGGCCGGCGAATGACCTCCGCATTCCTCAACAACCGTCCCTTCCATCGGTAAACCGAGCAGACATGTCCACCGCCTCAATCGCTCCAACGTCAGATTCCACCTTGGATTACGCGCCCCAGCAGGTTGTGGTGCGTCATTCCGTGCCGGAACTGCCTCTGGAATCGCGCGCCAAGCGAATCACCTTTCTGTCGATCGCGGTGTTGCTGTCGGCGGCATATTTGTTCGTGGTGCTGGTCTATTGGACGCCGTCGCATCAGGGCGTCGATCAGAACGGCTATCTCGTTGGCGGGAAGGGGTTCGCTGAAACGCTGTCGATGGAACAGGCGCCCAAGAAAATCGCCGACGCCAACGCCTTCGATCCGCATCAGTTCATCGCGAATATGTGGGTCAGCGCCAGCAACAATTCGCAGCATTTCTATCCCAAGTACCCGCTGGGCCTGCCTTTGCTCTATGCGATCTGTCTGTGGGTCGGCGGACCACATGGCGTGGCGATGGTGCATCTGGTCAGCCCGGTGGCGATGTCGCTCACGGTCTTCGGCGTCTTCGTGCTCGCGCGCCAATTCACCGGATCGTTCCCCGCCATCCTCGCGATGCTCGTCTTCGCGACCAGCCCGATCGTCGGCTGGTGCGTCAATAATCCCAACAGCCACGCCACCACCGTTTTCTGCTGCGTATGGGGCATGGTCAGCGTCCTCCACTGGTGGCGTCGCGGCGGATGGTTCTGGGCGCTGGCGGGCGGGTTTCTCGTCGGGTACGCCGCGACCATCCGCTACACCGAAGGCGCGATGCTCCTGCCGCTGGTTTTCGCTGCGATCATCAACCTCCGCTGGCGCACCTGGCGCGGGTGGATCGAAGCGTCGCTGATCCTCATCGGCTGGGCCATCCCGATCGCGATCCTGCTCACCTACAACTGGTTCGAGATGGGCACGCTCACCGGCTACGACGCCACCAACGAATCCACCGGCTTCGCCTGGGCGTTTTTCTACAACAACTGGGAGACGATCCTTCGCCAACTCAGCCTCAACGGGCTGTTTTTGATCTTCCCGATCGCGATCGCGGGACTGATCGCGATGTTCTGGTGGAACTGGCGCGCGGCGGTGCTGCTGTGGCTGTGGGTGGGGCCTTGTCTGACGATCTATACCTTCTACTACTGGGCGCCCGACGGGCTTGGCTACCTGCGCTTCGTGCTGACCGTGCTCCCGCCGTTGCTCGTGGGCGGGTTCTGGGTCATCGCGCACCTGCGCGATCTGCTGCCCGACGAGCCGGCGCACGTCCCGGCGTACCTGCTGATCCTGGTCCTCACCTTCGGCGGGATATCCGCCGGCGTGATCGGGCATTTCGCGTTGCGGCTGGATCTTCAGGCGCTCAGCGTCGCGATCAAAGGCCAAAGCGTCGCCACCGACGATCCCAACGCCGAACCCAGGCCGATCATCCAGACCGTGCAGTCGTACCTGAAACCCGATCCGAGCATGTTCGCCTCCGAGAACGCCAAGCCCGTTTTCTATTCGTCGGTGCTGATGCTCAGCGCCTGGGGCGCTGCGGTGGCGGCGTCAGCGCTGTTCAAACGCGCGATCGTCCCCACCCTGGCGGCCGGGGTGATCGCGTTCCTCAGCATCGCGGTGCAGGCGGATAACAGCTTCAAAGCCCTCGAAAAAGAAAGCTACGACCGCAACCTCCAACTCGTCAGCTATCAGTTCGTCAACAAATATGTCCCCGACGGCGCGGTGCTGATCTGCAAGGACGAGGGCCTGCTGCATCACATCCAATTCGAGCGCGATCTGATCGTCTACACCGGCAACACCTTCGACAAAGGCTGGGTCAACGGCCGTCCGGACACACCCACCGACGACCCGGTCCTCATGGACCCGATCCGCGGCAAGCAACTGAAGGACGCGCTGAAGGATTTCGATCAGAACGCTTTGAACGAACAGGCCCGGGCACTGGTGCGTGATGCGAACAGCCGCAATCGGCGTGTCTTTGTCATCGAAGCCGTCCCCAACCTGCCGGAGTTGCTGAAGGCGTTCAAGGAAAAGAAGGAAGGCGTCGTTCCCGATTTTGTGAAGCGGTACGTCGTTCGCCCGAAGGACGACAGCATCAAGGGCACGCGCGTGGCCTACTGGAACATCCCGCAGGTCGTCAAAGACGCCCAACCCCGCCGCCAGGGCGGGCGCAAGGACGCGCG
>JBBQQZ010000321.1:0-4531 GCA_038215325.1 Tepidisphaerales bacterium
TGGATCTACCGAACCGCATCAACGCCGCAGCGCGTGAGCGAACCCTGGCGCACGGAAATGGAATACGTGCCGATGTCAGCCGCGTCGCTCCAGGCCGCCGATCCGTCGCTCAATGTGAATAGCACTGGCAACGTGACGGAGTTGCTCGTCAACGTCAATCGTGACCGCCCGGCGTGCCTGCTCATCCGCGCGCAATAAACGGTTAGCCGCAACGCGAAGCGGAGCGCTTTGGCGCGTGGAGAGCGCTCCGCGGCTAACCAGCTCAGACGGGTTTCGTCGAAATAAACGCTTCGGGCTTATCCCATTCACGCTCGCCAAAACTTTGGGTGGTGTCGACGGTGATCGTTCCGTCCGCGCCGACCGAGACGCCGTAGCGGGGCAATGCGACCTTGGCCTGGCCTTCGGTGGGCGTGCCGTATTCGCTGAAAAAGCTCTTGTGGCAGGGGCAGCGGAGTGTCTTCTCATCCTGCTTGCGAACGATGCAATTTTTGTGTGTGCAGACCGCGCTCATGACGACGAGGCGGTCTTCGAGGCGCGCGACGAACGCGCGGTTCTTGCGATACGCGTCGTAGAATCCGGCGTTCGGGTAGTCCGACAGCTTGCCGATCGTGAACTGCTTCGGCGGCGGGGGGATCTGTTCCTTGCCGGGCTTGGCGTCGCCTTCGGGAGGCTTTTCATCCGCGCCCAACGCGCAGCACGCGCACGCCGCTGCCGCCAGACCGATCGCATCTCTTCGGGAAATATCGCTCATGTGCCGTTCTCCGTTTCGAAGCATACTACCGACAAACCGCCAGGGCGCTAGCGCGATTCCGTGACGAACCGGCGCACAAAAGATTCGACTTTAGCCGCAATGCTACGCAATGCGCGTCTCTGCCCTGTTTCGTCGAATCAGAAGACGCGCAATGCGTAGCGCTGCGGCTACTTGTGGTCCGCGAGGAGAAGCCTGGAAATCCCGTCACTTGAACTTGTCGTCCTTCACCACCGCGTTCGCGTCCCATTCCTTCGGGTCCAGATACCCCTGCGCGTCCGACCATTTCGGCCAGACGTACATCACCCCGCCTTGCGCGAAGTTCTGCGGCTTGCCCGCGCTCCAGGTGTTGCCCGAGATCGCGCGAAAACTGCTCAGATCCTTGTCGTTGACGTAGACGTTAGCAGTCTGGCGCGATCCGGGCCTCAGGTTCGGGGAGTCGTACCGATTGCCCGTCAGCACGATCCCATCCACCGCGCCCCCGACCATCAAAAAGCCCCCGGCGGTGCCTTTGTTCGTGCCCGTGTTCTGGGTGATCGTCACGTTCCCCACCCCGCGGCCATAGGTGCTGTCGTAGCCGTCGATCGAAATGCACCGGCTATCCGTCACGTCAAACGTATTCCCGCGCAGCATCACGTCGCTTAATCCGTGCTGAAGTTCCAACGCCGATCGTTCGAAGTGATTGCTCTCCACGACATAACAACGCGAACGGTGGTCCTTGTATTCCATCCCGTCCGATTTCCCCAGCGGCCCGAGCGAGCTCGGCCCGCGCAGCGTGTTTTCGTAAACGTACGCGTACTCCCCTTTCTGAAGGTTCAACGTCGTCTTGGCGATATCGACCGGGTCCACGTCCTGCCGCGCCACGTTCGTCAGGTTGTTGTACGCCACCAGCACGCGCTCGAAATGCGCTCCGCGCACGCAATGCTCGCGCGTGCTGTTGGCGACGCGGTTGTCGAGAATCGCCCAGTCGGTGCCTTCGATCCACGTGAAATACCGGCGTAATCCGTCGATGTTCGGCGAATCGCAATCCTGCACCACGATCCCCGCCGGCTTGCCGTTCCCGTTGATCGCCATGCTGAGATTGAGAAACGTGCAGCCGCGCACGACGATCTGCTCGCCCGACGCCACGATCCCCGTCGCCAGCGCGGTGGCGTCTGCTTTCGCGCCTGCGATCGAATCGAACGTGATGTTCTCGACGACCAGCCCAACGGTCATCCCGCTGCAACTGATCAACGCCTCGCCGCTCTTGACGCCGGTGTACCGCACGACAGGCTTGGGCAGCTTCGCGTCACCCGTCGCGCCAATGAGCACGCGTTTCCCCGGACGCAGGAACGTGCGATCCACGTCATACACCCCGCCCCGTTGCAACAAGATCCTGACATCGTCGCTTGCGTTTTCGCAGGCACGCACAAGCGCGTTCGATTCAGTGGAACTGACCTCCACCACTCGCCGCGCGTCCGGGTAGATATCGATCGTCTGCCTATACTCCACCGGCGGTTGCTTCGGTTGTGTCACGGTCAGCTTGATGACGTAACTGCCTGGCCGATCGTAAACGTGTCCCGCAACAAACCCGCGCAGCGCGTTCCGCGCCGACTTCGGGTCGCCAAAATCCCACTCGAATTGCGTCGTCAGCAGCTCCGTGCCCAGATCCAGCGCGTGGACTGAAACCCCTACGGGCGCGACCGCATCGCTCAAATCAATCGCAAACGATCTGCCCGGGGGCGCTTGTGCGGGTTGCAGCGCCGGCGCGGGCTGAGTCGACGGTGTGACGGTCTGCGCGAGCAACCGATATCGTTCGGTCTTACCCTCGCGCTCGATCGTGACTGTGGCCCCGTCCAGCGGCATGAGTGACGTCTGGGCGAGCGCGAGTGAACCGAGGATCAGAACTAGAATCAGGTGTCGCATAGGGGTGTCTCCATTAAGACACCGGCGCTGCGCGTTTGTCACGACAAATGCGCAGCGCAGGGCGATTTTTCACGAGAAAAACGACAAAAAAAATCCTGCCACTCCCGCGAGAACGCAAGCGTCGCTCGGTTTTCCCGGGAACGGAGCAAGTCATTGCTTCTCCGCGCGTTCTGGCACGCCAGCGTCTTCCACCAGCAAGGTCACCACGTCCGTTGGACAGACGTCCACGCATTCTCCATCCATGTCGCATTGGTCGAGGTTGCGCAGGTCGATCAAAGCCTTGCCGTCCACCGGTTTCAGCACGCCTTTGGTGCAGTGGGCGATACAGATCCCGCAGCCGATGCAGTCGCGAATGTCGATCGACAGGCTGATGCGCTTGGGCGCGCCCGTGACCGGGTCGGGCTTGCTGAAGACGCCGACCGTGTTGGTCGTCTCCCGTCCCGACGCAATCTCGAACCCGGCCTCGTAGCGATCAAACGTCGCCTGGCTCTTTATGTCCACCGCGCCGCGGCGGCGAAGCCTAAATACGCCCTGGTCGCACGTGCCGCACTTCTGAAGCGTCTCCAGCTTCTCCAGATACTTGATCACCGTGCTGACGACTGTCGCATGTGACCACGTAAGTGGGCTAACGGAGATCGGCTCGTTGGTGTACGGATTCACCTGTTCCGCCAGCACGCCCGATTCCAGCGCGTGGCCTGCGGTCCATTCGAAGATCGGCAGCGCCAGCTTCAATTCGGCGGTGGTCTTGGCGCGGGTGATCAGGTAATCCGCCAGCCATAACGTGCAGATAAACCACGGATTTCCCGGCACGGCGGCGATGTCGTCGCTGATGCGGTGGTAGTAGTCGTTCTCGTACCGCGCCACGCCGCCCACGCGGGTTTTCACCCACAGGTTCTCCTCGATCGCCTTCATCGTGCTGACGACGCGCGGATCATCCGCATCAAACAGGTGGAACTTGAAGATCGAGTAGAGCGCCGCGTCCAGCACCTCATCCACTTCGTAGATGTCGCCGCAGTCCACATCTGAGGTGAGTGGAACCTGCTCGTTATATTCCTCATCGCCCGGCGGGGTGGGGGTGTCCTTGGGGACGAGGCGACGGACGAAGCGGTTCAACTTTTCGCTGAACAGGTACTTCGCGGCGCCGGCTTTGATTTCTTCGGCGGCCTTGTTGTAGCGCTCGGCGCGTTCGCGTTCGCCGAAGCAGACGGCGAAGTTTCGCGCCGCTTTCAGCCCGCCGTACACCGTCGCGACGGTGAAGGCATGCACGCCCCAGCGCTCTTCCCACAGGTCGTACGAAGGCAGCGGCAATCCGGTTCGTGGATCGCGATATTCGCACATGAAGTCGGCGGCCTTCTGGACGATGTCCACCCACATCGGGCGCATGAATTCGATGTCGCGATATCGGAAATAATGTCGCCACAGCGCCCACACCACCAGCGCGGTTTCGTCCTCCTGGATGGGCAGAACCTGGCGGCCTTTCATCACCCACGG
Source organism: Tepidisphaerales bacterium (assembly GCA_038215325.1). GTDB lineage: Bacteria > Planctomycetota > Phycisphaerae > Tepidisphaerales > Tepidisphaeraceae > BPJO01. Next base: position 4,145 of record JBBQQZ010000321.1, read on the forward strand.
ATGCCAGCTCGACGCCGGCGAACCGTCGGGGTTGTACTTGTGATAGAAGTACCCGTCGTCGGTGATCGTGCGCTGGCAGAAGGAGTAAAAGCTTTTCGCGAGGTCCGGAAAACCAGCCAAATCCAGCGAATCCGCCACCAGCGCCCCGTCGCGCGGCCACATGTACGAGTAGGTGTCGCGGTTGAAGTGCAGGTAGTCGCTGTCGTTGGCGGCGATGATCGCGCCGTCGTTGTCGATCTGCGTGCGAACGACCAGCAGCGATCGCTTGAACGACTCGACCACCTTCGCCGGCAGGTTGCCAAAGTTGATGTTGGTCCCGCCGACCCACAGGCGCCAGTAGGCGGTCGTTCGGTCGATCACGGATTGGGGCGTGTGCTTGAGCAGCCA
>JBBQQZ010000322.1:0-4508 GCA_038215325.1 Tepidisphaerales bacterium
GCTTCGCCAAACGTACTCGCGTACGCGTCAAACGCTTCGCCGATCGATGCGATGACATCGCGCGCGGTGGTGCTGCGTTGGCCGATCTTCGCACCGGCGATCTCACCCGCTTTGCCGTGGATCCAGACCGACATGCAGGCGGCGTCGAAGGGATCGACACCCTGTGCGAGAAGCGTCGCGCAGATGCCCGTCAGCACATCGCCAGTGCCGGCTTTGGAGAGTGAACTGTCGCCGGTGGGGTTGATGTAGAAGCGATCGCCGTCGGTGACGATTGTTTTAGCGCCTTTGAGGACGATGACCTGCCGAAACGCCTGTGCGGCCCGAAGCGCGGTGTCGAGGCGGTCTTCAGATGTCTGCGTTTGATCGGGTTTGCCGAAAAGCTTGCCGAGGCGTTTCATCTCACCCGGGTGCGGCGTGAGCACGCAGCGCGCGCCGACCTTTTTGGGCCAGGATTTGTGACTGGCTAACAGGTTCAGCGCATCGGCGTCGATCACCAGCGGCTTATCGAGCTTGAGCACGCTGTCGAGCAGCTTTTTCGCTTCGGAGAGTTGTCCCAACCCCGGCCCGATGACGATCGCATCCGCTGCGTCAGTGGATGCTTCCCACTTTTTCTTCGTAGCCGGCAGCGACAGGCCGATCAGTTCCGGTTCGACGGAGAGGGAAAACGGCAGGATCGCCTTGGGTGTCGCGATCTGCACCAGCCCCGCGCCCGCGCGAAACGCCGCCGCGCCCGCAAACGCCGGCGCGCCGATCATCTCAGCGTTCCCGCCAATAATCAGCACGCGGCCGAACAAACCCTTGTGACCGTCGTTCGGACGGACGAGGAGGGGCTTGAGATTGTGGATGCGTTCAGGCATATCACTCTATCCGGGTGCCACGGCTTGGTACGCCAAGCCGTGGAAGGCTCGATCGTACACCACGGCTTGGCGTACCAAGCCGTGGAACCCAGTTCTAACTTCCCGGGATCGAACCGGACGTCACCGCGTCCATCGACAGATCACTGGTCAGACCTTCATTCAGCAGCACCTGTCCCAGCCCCGCGATCATGGCGGCGTTGTCGGTGCAGTACTGCATGGGCGGGAAGTGCGAAGGGAGTTCGAATCTTGACATCGCATCGCGCAGGCCGCGATTGGCGCTCACCCCGCCGCCGATGATGACGGAACGGGCGTCGTACTGCTTCATCGACCGGCGGATCTTCATCAGCAGCACGTCGATGCACGCCTGCTGAAAACTCGCACACACATCCCGCAACTCCGCCGGCGTCACGCTTCCGGCCGGTCGCTCGCGGCCTTTGTGTCCGCGAACGTGGTAGAGCACGCTGGTCTTCAATCCGGAGAACGAGAAATCGAGCGACTCCTTGTCCAGCCGCGATCGGGGGAAATCGATCGCTTTCGGATTGCCCTCCCGCGCCAGCTTGTCGATCTCCGGACCGCCCGGATAGCCGAGCCCGAGGATGGCCGCGACCTTGTCGTACGCCTCGCCCACCGCATCGTCGATCGTCTGGCCGATGCGAGTGATGTCGATCCAGCTTCGCACTTGGTATAGCGCGGTGTGACCTCCTGAGCAGACCAGGCCGATGGCGGGAAGGAGCGTGGGTCGTGGGTCGGCGGCGGTGGGTCGTGGGTCGGGGGTCGGGGGTCGGGGGTCGAAGGTTGCAGTTTGGGTATCGACGTCCGACCCACGCAATGCAACCGAATAAAGATGCGCCTGCACGTGATCGACGCCCAGCAGCGGCTTGCCCAGCGACCACGCCAGCGTCTTGGCTGCCGTCACGCCGATGAGGAGCGAACCGATCAACCCCGGTCGCTGCGCCACCGCGATCGCGTCGATGTCCTCCAACCCGCAACCCGCTTTCTCCAGCGCTTCGCGGATCACGGGCAGGATATTCTCGATGTGCGCCCGGCTGGCGATCTCGGGCACCACGCCCTTGTAGACCTGGTGCAGTTCCACCTGGCTGGCGATCACGTTCGACCGCACGCACACGCCATCCTCCACCACGGAGGCGGCGGTTTCGTCGCAGGTGCTTTCGATGCCGAGGATCAGCGCCACGTCAGTCCTTCTTGGCCAGCTTTTCACGCACGACTTCGATCGCCTTCTCCATTTGGATATCGGTCACCTCCTGCGTGGAAGGCACGGTGGTTGCCTGCGTGGTTGACTGGGTCGTCGCGGGCAACGTCGTGCTGACTCGCATGCGCTCGGCCTTGAACTGCGCCTCGACGACTGCGGCCTGGTGTTTGTCGTCCATGGGGATGTCGATGTTCGGTTCGACGCCCCATTCCTTCGCGTCTTTCAGCCGCTGCACCAGCTTGCCACTGGGCAGATACCAGTACGCTACGGTGATCTTCAGTTCACCCGCGTTGGCGTCCAGCGGCATCACTTCCTGCACGCTCCCCTTGCCGTACGTGCGAGCGCCGACGACGGTCGCGCGTCCGTTATCCTGTAAACTGCCTGCCACCACTTCACTGGCGCTGGCGGAGTGTTCGTTCACCAGCACCACCATCGGAAAGTCCGGCAAGGTGCCTTCGGGCTTGGCAGACTCGGTCTGGGACGGGCGATTGCGCCCCTTCACGCTCACGATCGTTCCCTCCTTGACAAAAAGATCGATGATCTGCTTCGCCTCCTCCAGCCGTCCGCCGGGGTTGAACCGGAGATCGAAGACGAAACCCTTCATGCCCTCGGCGAGCAATTCGCGCAGGATCGACGCCATTTTCTCCCCGCAATCGGGCGTGAACTGCGTCAGGCGCACGTACGCGATCTTCTCGGATTTGCTGGCCCAGAAATCCCAACTGTTGTCTGGATTCCGGTCAAACCCCTTCACCATCGGCACGAAGAATTCCTGTCGCTCCATCGACAGGTCTTCGGTGTCGCCCGTCGTGCGACGCATGGTTAGCGTGACCTTGCTGCCCGACGGGCCCTGGATTTTCGGGATCACGTCTTCCAGCCGCATGCCGGTGATCGATTCGCCGTTCACCTTCGTGATGACATCGCCGGGGCGCACGCCCGCTTTCCATGCGGGACTGTCGTCGATCGGGGTGATGACTTCGATCTGGCCTTCTTCATTCACGTTGAGCTTGATGCCCACGCCCTTAAAACTGCCGTCGAGCGCGTCGTTAAACGCCTCCTGTTTGTCGGCGGGGATGTACATCGTGTGCGGGTCGAGCGCGCTGAGCATGCCGTTGATCGCGGACTGCTGGAGCTTCGATTCTTCCACCTCCTCGACGTAATTGACGCCCACCTGCCGGTAGATGTCGACCAGCGTGCGCACAAAGCGGTAATCGTCGTCCCGCTGCGCAAAACTTCCGGGCACCTTTAGCGCCAGAAAGCACAACACGACACCGCAGAACAGCCAGGCAAATCGTTCACGATTCATTGGTCATTGGTCCGTAGTAAGGCTTCGGCGACAGCGTGGGGATTCTCCATCGGCGAAAGATGCCCCGCGCCGGGGATTTGTAAAAATCGACCGTAGTTCAACCGGTCGTGCATCGCGCGCATCATTCCCGGGGACGAAATCGCGTCGTGCTCGCCGACGATGATGTCCACTGGAATGCTGATCCGGCCGAGCAGATTCACGTAGTTTTCCCGATCTCGCATCGCGAGGCACGCATGCGCGATCGTCTCAGGCCGCTGCGATTCCATAATTTCACGCAATTTTTTCTCGACGTCCGGCGAATGCCCCGGCGCCAGTAGATTGGGCAGCATCTGGTCCGCAACGGGCTTGGCGCCCCCGGTCTTCGCCAGCTCCGCCATCGCGTTTCGCTTGTTCTGGGCCTCGGGCGCATCCGGGTCGGCCTTGGTATCCAACAACGCCAGGTGCGAAACCAGTTCCGGACGTTCGCTCATCAGTTCCTGGAGCACGTAACCCCCCATCGACAGGCCCGCCATCGCGCAGGGCGAGAGTTTTTGAAGCGTAACGAACCCCCCCACGTCCGCCGCCAGTTGCCGCATGGAAAACGCGGGCGTCGGGTCACTCTGCCCGAAACCGCGCAAATCCAGCGTAATCACCCGCCGGTGCGGAGTCAGCAGGGGCACGACGTCGTCCCATATGCGACTATCCAGTGGAAAACCATGGATCAGCAGCAACGTCGGACCGTGTCCGGCGTCGGTGTACCAGAGCCGCGTGGATGGGACGAATGCGTACGGCATATTCACCCGAGCATATGGTAGGCGCGTCCTCATTGCACGAGCCCCAGCAAGAGGATTCATGACGAAGCCTCGGAGATCACGGAGATCGCTTGGCGTTGATCCATCCGATGTCGGCCAAGCCAACTTGACGCACGCGCACTAGCGGGCCATAATCCCCTGACACTAAACGGCCCCATCGTCTAGTGGCCTAGGACACTGCCCTCTCACGGCGGCGACAGGGGTTCAAATCCCCTTGGGGTCATTATCTCAATGCCGAATACCCTCCAGGCGGATGCCTGCGATATTCGGCGGACCGGCATGGAAGACACGGAAGTCACAGATCCCGCCGACACCGAACAAGTCGCCGACGAACAGGTCGACGGCCC
>JBBQQZ010000323.1:0-4499 GCA_038215325.1 Tepidisphaerales bacterium
TCCACCACGATCGGCTCGATCATCGCGATCTGCGCGACATCCAGATCCCCTTCCAACTTCGTAACGGTGATGCGCTCGATCTTGTCTGTGCCCGCGATATCAACGCTGGCGACGATCGAGATCGGCTTCTTCGGATCAAACCGGTAGATCTTGCCGGTCTTATCGGCGAGCGTCAGCCGGCTGGCCTTGATGTCCAGATCAGCCTTCGGCCCTGCCACCGTCGCGCTGATCGCCACCCCGCCAGCGGGTGTGTAGGGGAGATCAAGATTGGGCACCAGCGACTTGGCAACGGCGACCGCCTTTTGGGCATCGGGGATGCCGATCGTCACGATCGCCTTCTCCACCATCTTCAAGAGCGGCGTACCCTTCGCGAAGTTCACCGAAGTGTCCTTCGCGTTCAGCGAGAGGAAGCTGCCCTTCACATTGGCGCTGACGCTCGCGCTATCAAGTTTCTCGGTCGTGACCGCGTTCAGCATGATCGCCAGCGACTCGTTCGCGACGGCGGTCTGGTCGATGGTCAGGCCTTTGATATCGCCGACGAAACCGACGGCGGGCTTGCCCGCGTCATTGGCGAACGTGAGTGTTCCGGCCAGTTGCCCGCCGGAGATGGTGTTCATGGGCTCGGGCGAGAGCGCCCGCATCACGCGATTGAGCGGGATGAAGTTCAGCAGCAGATCGAGCTTGCCCGAGCCCTGCGGCAACCCTTCGCCAAGCACCACACGAAGCTGCTCGCCCTGCTGCGAAAGCGTCACCAGTTCGCTTTTGACCGATAGCTTCGACAGCGCCAATTCGATCTTCTCCCCCTGCGCGATCGCGCCGGCCAGCGTGACGACGAACCGGTCGTTCAGCAGTTCCTGCCCCTTCATGAAAACGATGAGGCTCGGCGTGCTCGCATCGAGTTGATCCAGCGTGATCGTCCGCTTCACCAGGTCCGCCTTGCCGGCCGTCGAGAAGTAGATCGCGCCGCGGCGCAGTTCGATCTGGTTCTCGCGCAACTGCGGCACGAACGGGTCGATCAGCTTCTGTAGCGCCTGCACGTCGGTGATCGTTCCGCGCTCAACTTTGAACGCGCCGATCGTCTGGGCTTTCGGATCGATGTCGGTGACGTTGACCAGCGCATCGACCAGCGGCTTGTCTTCGCTTGGACCCACCAGGAGCGACGCAGTGGCGACGCCGATGGATTGGACGGGGTCGGCCGGGTCGTCGCTGAGCACGTACTGGCTGGAGACGCCGACCTTCACGAACTGAAGGTCGATCGGCGGTACGCCTTTCAGGCGGGCCTTGATGCCGGTGAGCGTGCTACCTAAATCGAATGCGTACTGTTTTTTCGCTTCATTGGTAAGTTGATTCCGCAGCGAGAAAACCGCCTTGCCCGCCAGTTCCACGCCGCTCAGATCGGCGAACTGCGCCAACTGGTTGCGCAGCAGATCCAGGTTCGCTTCTCCCGCGCCCTGCAAATCCGTCACCGACGCCCCGCCACCCTTGAAGGCGATGAACTTGCTCTGGCTGTTAATATCGACCGACAGCGCCCGCAATCCGCGAACGGGATCCGCCAGGCTCGTCAGCGTGCCGGCGGTGGCGAGGGTGACGGGTTCGATCGCGATGTTTTTGCCGTTCTGCGTGCCGGAAACGTTCACGTTGGCGTTCACGCCGTAAACGATTGACTCCGGCTTCAGCCACAGGTCGACTTGCGCGAAAAGCTTCCCCTGCTGCACGGCGACGCCGGGCAGCAGCTTAAGCGTGTTCGGGAACGACGCCGCCGCCTTGGCGGGGTCGGCGTTGACGGTAACCGAGAGCGTTCCGTCCGCGCCGGGCATCTGGTTCGTCTTCAACCGATCGATCGCCGATTCCGGCAAATCCCCCACGATCGCAGCCGTCACTTCCGGGGCGATGGCCTGGATGTTGACCTTCAACCGCGACGCCCCACCCTCCACCCCGCGCGAAACCTCGATCGGCAGCCGGATCAGCTCCGCCTTGTACTTGTCCGGGATCGCCGGCATCGCGAAGGCGAACGTCGCGACCTGCAACTCTCCCTTGGCCCCGCCCGATTCGCCCTTTTGCAGATCGGCGTTGATTTCGCCATTGGCCAAACCAGCGATCTCGATGTCCTTCACCCCCGCCATCGCCAGCAAAGGCTTTGCCGCGCCGAGATCGACATTGACCAGCGCCAGCTTGATCTTGGCGGCCAGGTTCGGCAGGTCGAGCGTGTTGTTCTCCACCGCGTCGGCGGTGCCGGTGATGGTGACGGTGCTGGGCGCGCCGCCATCGACGTCGTAGATCAGTTTGAGATCGGGCGCGACGCCCGCGTTGATGTCGTCGATCTTCACCGTCCCGCCGCTGCCCTGGCGAAGCTCAACGCGCGTGACGGATTTGCCGCTCTCATCGACCAGTTGGATCCCGCCGCGCAGATCGAGCGTGAGATCGATCTTCACGTCCGGGATCTTCGTCTGCCCGGCCGGTGTCTTGGGTTCGGGCGCCTTGGGGGCCGTCGGCGCACCCGGCGCTGGCAGCTTGAACACATCATGCAAATTCGATCGCCCGTTCGGATAAACGATCACGTTCGTCGCGTCGGCGACGATCGTCGTCTTCCCCAGATTGAAGTTCTGCCTCGCCAGGCTCAACAGCGTTGCCTCGGTCTCCAGCTTGGTCAGTTCCAGCACCTGCGCGTTCTTGCTATCAAAAACGCGCACGCCTTCGACTCGAATCGGGCTGAACCACCCCAGGCTCCACGACGCCACCTCCGCCTTGCCGTTCAGATACCCGTTCGCCTGCGAGACGATCAGCGAGCGCATCGGCGCCAGGCTGAGGATCGTCGGCAGGAACACCACCAGCAGCACGCCCAGCACGATCAACACGCCGACCGACTTCAGCAGCAACCGGCGCTTTTTCTTCTTCGGGGGAGTGGGGGTTGGTTCGGGCGAGGTCGGGACGGGGGTGTTCGATTCGGTCATGGGTTCGTACCTTCTTTGTCGACTACGCCGATTCTAAGGGGGTAGATCACCTATCGACTATCCGAACGTCCGAATAAAGATTCACAACCCGGATTGGCGCTCGGCGATTGGAATCGCACCCCCGCATGGTTCATAATCCGACCGTCGACACGTTCCGGGCATTTGCGGCGGCGGATTGATGCACGTTCTGATTCTGAACCAGACCTTTTACCCGGACGTCGCCGCCACCGCCCAGCACATGTGGGATTTGGCCCGCCACCTCGATTCCGCCGGCCACCGCGTCACCGCCGTCACCAGCCGGACGATGTACGGGTCTTCAGAACAATTTTCCAACGCCCACGAGCGTCACGGCAATATCACCATCCACCGCGTCCCGCAGACCGCGTTCGGCAAAGTCCATACCGCCGGTCGGATGGCGGATTTTCTCAGCTATTACGTCTCGTCGATGTGGCAAATTGACCGCTCTCCCGTCCCCGACGTGATCCTCGCCCTCACCAGCCCGCCGATGGTCGCGGCCTTGGGCATGCTGCAAAAGCAGTTCCGCTCGCGCGCCGGCCACCGGATCGCGCTGGTTAAACACGTCATGGACCTCTACCCCGACGCCGCCGTGGCGATGAACGTGCTGAAGCCGTCGGGCCTGGTCACAGGCATCATGTCCTCGGTCACCCGCCGCACGCTCCGGGCGTGTGACGCGATCATCGCACTTGGCGACGACATGCGCAAGTTGATACTCGATCGCTACATCGCGCCCGAGCACGCCGATCGTGTCCACGTCGTTCAACCCTGGGCCGACGAGCGTGAAATCTTCCCCACCGATCGCAATTCCAACGCCCTGCGCGCCCACCTGGGCCTCGGCGATGCGTTCGTATTGCTCTATTCGGGCAACTTCGGGCAAGCGCACGATGTCGATACGATCGTCAGCGCGATCCGCGGCACGCGTAACCGCACCGACCTCCGCTGGTGCTTCACCGGCGGCGGCCGCGGGATGGTCACGCTCAAGGATCTCGCCGCCGCCGAATCGTGGCGACAGGTTTCGTTCCTGCCCTACCAGCCGCGTGAAGCGCTGAACGATCTGCTCAACCTCGCCGACGTTCACCTGGTCAGCCAGTCGCCGGCGTTCACGGGGATCGTCGTCCCCAGCAAGCTCTTCGGCATCCTCGCCGCCGGCAAGCCGTCGATCATGGTCGGCCCGCGCGACGCCGAAGCCGCCCGCATCCTGATCGAACACGACGCCGGACTCGTCGTCGCGCCAGGCGATGTCGAATCAATGCTGTCGGCGATCGAATCACTCCGTGCCGATGCGTCGCGATGCGCGCAGATGGGCGCACGTGCCCGCAGGGCGCTTTCGACGCGATATCACAGCCAAGTCGCCTGCCGGAAGATCGAGACAATTCTGAAACAAGCCACCAAGGACGCGAATGCCGATCGCCGCTGACCACGCCGTTTCCGTCGCGATCGCGGCGAATCACGCCGCCTACCTGCGCGCCAGGCAGACCGGTTCTGTCGGCGTCTGCTGGGACGTGCTGCTGCTGACGGCCGCCAACGAAC
>JBBQQZ010000324.1:0-4480 GCA_038215325.1 Tepidisphaerales bacterium
GTGCTGCCCGACCATCCGACCAACATCGCCACCCGCAAGCACGGTTACGCACCGACGCTCTTTGCGATGGCGGGCACCGGATTGAAGTCGAACGGCGCGACCGCCTACAGCGAGTCGCAAGCCCGAAGCGGCCTCCAGATCACAAGCGGCCACGATCTGATGGGCGCGTTCCTTGGCAAGTGACCCGGGCATGCCGCATCGCTACAACTCGATGTCCGTGATCTTGAGCTTGCCCGTCGCGTTTTCGTAGTAGCTGAAGCGACAGATGCCCGCGAAGTTGTCCGTCGCGTGGGTGATGAACCGGCCGGCGCCCAGCGCGAGCTGGGTTAGGTTCCACGTCCCTGATTCGTTCCGGGCTTTCATTACGCTGTTGGTGCGCTTGTCAAAATACAGGACGTTGGTTTCACCCGAGCCGTCGAAATAAACGTTGCTGAAGAGTCCGACCCCGCCACGACTGACGACGCGTTCGGAAGTCCATCGCCGTGCATCAAACCGCGCGACTTTCAGGTCCGCGGGCGTGGCGTCGTAGTAGCTGATGACGGGGTTGTTATGCTCATCAAACGTGGTGGACATGAACGACACACCGGTGGTGGTCGAATCGACCGTGGTTGTGGCCCATGCCTTGGTCTTGGCGTTGAAGAGCGCGTACTTGAGATGGCCTTGCGAAGAATCGGCGTAAGCGACACCGATGCGGCCGGTCGGGTCGATTGAGATCGCGGTGTCACGACCTACGTCGTTCGCGGTGTCGATCGCTTGGATCGTCCAGGCGCCCAAGTCGGTCTTGCGGGCGATGCGAAGATCGCCGGTGGTTTTGCGGTAGTAACTGATCACCGGCAGTTCGTTACGATCGAACGTGAGCGAAGGGTAAAGGCCGGTGGAGTTCTTGATGTCGACGGATTCGATCGCCCAGCGGATACCGTCGAAGTGGCCGTACTTTAAGTCGCCGTGCGTCCCATCGAAATACGCCACCGAAGGCCGGCCAAACTTGTCGACGTCCATCGAGAGGTAATACCCCTGGAACGGCAGGGAATTGTCGATCGTCTGCAAGTTCGACCAGATGCCGCTGGTCGAGCGCGTGCTGTAGCGCATGGTTTTTGCCAGCGAATCGTAATAGGCGAAGTGCGTGATGCCGAAATGATCGACCGCCAGCGAATTGCCGTTCCCGTACTTCCCGAACAGCTCCTGCTCTGCCGGCGACGCCTCCATTCGCGCGGTCGTCAATTGCAGCGCGGAGAGAACATCCAGCCGCGGGAAGGTCATCCGCGTCGCAGGCAGCGACTCGGTGTCGCCGTCGAAATTCAGATTCCCGGAGGAAGCCAGAATCGACCGCACGTCGGCGGGCCTGAGCGACCCGTCGAGGCTCCGCATCAATGCCACGGCACCGGCGACAAAGGGCGCGGCAAAGCTCGTTCCATCGACGACGCCGAACCCGCCAAGGCGGAGCGTCGTGTAGACAAACTCGCCCGGCGCCAACAGATCCATCACGCTGCCGCGCTCGGTGAAACTGGAGATGACGTCGTTCGGATCGACCGACCCCACGCTGATCACGTTCGGATCCGCCGCCGGCGTATCGATGCCCGGGCCGCTATCGATACCGGAGTTGCCGCTGGACGAAACAACGCTAACCCCCAGGTCAGTCAGCGTCAGCAGTTCATCGCCGTACACCTCGCTGATCGTATCTTCATCAAAGTGGCCGGTGCCGTAGGAGATGTTGACGATGGTGATGCCGAACGTGTCGCGGTTGTCGATCACCCACTGGAGGGCCTGCTCAATGCGCGAATCGGGGATGGACGCCCCACCGTCGCCATCGATGCGGAGGGCGACCAGCTTGGCGTCGGGCGCGATGCCACGATGTCGCACCCCGTCTGCGATAAACTCGTCCGCCGCGATCACGCCCGCCACTTCCGTACCGTGGCCGAAGGTGTCCAGCGGGTCGTTGTCGTTGTCGACGAAATCGTACCCGCCGACGACCTTAAATCCGTCGCCGAACCCGCTGCCCAGTGCTGCGTGGGTGTAGTCAATGCCTGAATCGATGACTGCGACCGTTTGTCCCGCCCCGGTCAGCCCCGCGTACGCCTCGGCGGCATCTGGAAACCGAATAAGGCGGTGAGCTTCTCCCCAGTCCTCGAACGCCATCAACCGGCGCGCTTCGAGACCTTGAACCAACGGCGGAATTTTGCAGGTACGACGGTCCATCAATTGCTTCAACGGCACTCGCAATTCAACAGACAGTGCTCCGCGACGACGCAAAACGGGCTTCCTCGCCCGTTCCTAGACGCATCATTATAGTAGGCGGCAAGCTGGGGGCAATTACACGATTTTAACGGCTTTTCCACAATCCCGACCGATTTGCGGCACAACGCCCGACAACGCCCTCCCCGCGCCCTCCCAGAGGGTGGCAGTCTGACGTTTTCATGATGTGTCTTGGCGTTCGTAGATCTCAAGGCTTGTTCAGCGACCAGTCATACTCCAGAAACTCCACCCCGTATCCTGACACATCCCGCCCGAGCTTCTCGCTCACCCACTTGGCGACGTTCGCCTTGCCGCCGAAGTCGTCGGCGTACCAGTCGAAGATCTTGGAGAGCTTCAAGGTTCTCCCCGCGTCGTCGATGATGTTGCGTTTGGGGTCGGCGAGCCAGTTTTTGACGTTTTCGTCGAGTTGCTTGTCCAGCGTTTCCCCGCGATACGCCTTGTTAATCAACGGCGGACAACTGATCGCACCGCAGACCAGCGCGGCGTGGATGCGGGGGTCTTTGAACTGCTTGCGGATGATGTTGTTTTCAAGGTCGTTGAGGGACACATTGCCGGTTTTGAGGCGGACCAGCGGGTCTTTGAAGACCTTGAAGTCGTCCCTGTCCGGCCGAAAGTCGACGCCGCCGCGGTCGAGAACGGCTTGGATCATCGCAGCGTTGTACAGGTTGATGAAAAACGCCAGCCGATCCTTCTCCCGGAGCCCGGCCGGGTCGATCTGCGCGGACAGGTCCAGCACCGCGCCCATCGATTCCTTATACCGACGTGCGACGACGGCGTAGTCGACCCGTTCGTTCTCAACCACCTCCGGCAGCAAACTGTCGAGCACATCCATCGGGTCGGTTTGCGCCAGCAGCGTTGTCGAGACAAACAATCCGACGAAAAAAGACCGCGCCACACGCATGCCGTGCTCCGGGACCGAGGCCATCGAGCGGTTCACTCGTAGCGAACCTCGTCCAGATAGAACACAACCGGCCTGCCCTGTCCACCGAGCAACCAGCCGAAGCTGGTTGTGATCTGGGAGAGTTTTTCGAGGCCGACGAGGTTTACCGTAGCGTACGCGCGCAGTCGCGCCTTGGCAGAGACGCGATCACGGGGTTAAGACGACCTTGATACAGCCGTCTTTTTTATCGCGGAAGGTCTTGTACAACGCCGGGGCGTCGCTCAGCGGCGCTCGATGGGTGACAACGAACGACGGATCGATATCGCCTTTGGTGATCTTCTCCAATAACGGCCGGGTGTAGCGATGGGTGTGGGTCTGGCCGGTTCTGACGGTTAATGCCTTGTTCATCAGCGCGCCGAACGGAATCTTGTCCAGGAATCCGATGTAGACCCCGGGCACGGACAATGTTCCGCCCTTGCGACAGCACATGATCGCCTGACGGAGTACATGAGGCCGATCGGTGGCCAGCATGATCGCGGCCTTGGCTTTGTCGATGATCGCATCCAGGCTGCCTGCGCCGTGCGCTTCGGCGCCGACGGCATCGATGCACCGGTCGGGTCCGCGGCCTTTGGTCATTTCCATGAGGCGTTCGTAGACGTCTTCGTCGTCAAAATTGATCGTTTCCGCCCGGCCGTACTTCCGGGCCATCTCGAGGCGCTCCGGCACGCGGTCGATCGCGATCACTCGGCCGGCACCGAGCATCCAGGCGCTCTGAATCGCGAACTGTGCGACCGGTCCGCATCCCCAGATCGCGATCGTGTCGCCCGGTTCCATCTGGCAATTCTCTGCCGCCATGTAGCCGGTGGGAAAGATGTCGGATAGAAACAGCACCTTGTCGTCTGGTAAATCCAGATCCACCTTCAACGGCCCCACGTCCGCGAAGGGCACGCGAAGAAGTTCCGCCTGCCCGCCTGCGTACCCGCCAAGCATGTGAGAATAGCCCAGCAGCCCGGACGGCGATTGCCCCATCGCTTTCCTGGCGATCTCCGCATTCCGGTTCGATTCGTCACAAAGGGAAAACTCGGTCCGCTTGCAGAAGAAGCAGTCGCCGCACGCGAGGTTGAACGGAACAACCACCCGATCGCCCACCTTCAGGTTGTTCACCGCCGAACCCACTTCGACGACGATTCCCATCGCCTCATGCCCCAGAATATCGCCCGACTCCATCGTCGGCATGAAGCCGTCGAACAGGTGCAGGTCTGAGCCGCAGATCGCGGTCGAGGTGACCCGAATGATCGCATCGCGGGGATGCTCGATCTTTGGATCGGGTACCGTGTCCACTCGAAC
>JBBQQZ010000325.1:0-4467 GCA_038215325.1 Tepidisphaerales bacterium
GCGACGTCCTGCGGGCGTGCGGCGTTCTTCAGCGTCTTACCGACCGTGCGAAGCGTTTCGTCCCCGGTCGGGTGTCCGTACTTGTCGTTGATGCTCTTGAACTTATCCAGGTCGATCAGCAGCAACGACACGGGCTGCCCGCTGGCGACCGCCTCGTCCCACATCTTCTGCGACTGGATATCGAAGCACGCCCGATTCGCCAGGCCCGTCAGCCGATCGCTCATCGCCTGCTGCTTCAGTTGTTCGTTTTGTTGCTGCAAATTCTGTGCCTGAACCTGCGACTGGAGCGTCAACTGGATCAACGCTTCGTTCGCGCGCTTCAGGATGGTGTCAAAGGTTTGCAGCGAACCAAGGTTGATATCAAACAGCGGCGCGATTTCCTTGGTCTTGGTTCCGACCTCTTCCAGCAGCTTGTCGATGACCGAACTCTCCAGGCCGTGTACGGTCTTGGCGATCATACGCACGTCGGCGATGGCCTGCGCGGGTTCGGCGTCGACGAAAATATCCGCGCAACGCGCGGCCAATTGCACGATCTCGCTTAGCTTCTTCAACTGCGGATCCGTCACCAGATGCGATGAGTGATGCCGCGCGATCGGCGTCGATAACAGCGGCGGGAGTTTCCATTGCTCGGCAAGGATGCCGCTGATCTCGGCGTGGGTCATCTTGAGCTCACGCTCTTCAACTCCCGCCACGTCGTTGTGCGATTTCAGTTCGCCGATCAGGTCGCCGTACTCGTCGGCGAGAACCTGGTCGAGCACCAGCATGCCGATGTCCGACAGCAGCCCGATCAGAAACGCCTCCTCCTGCTGCACCACCCCAAGTTTATTCGCGATCGACCGTGCCGCCGTCGCGGCGAACATGCTGTGTCGCCAGTAGTCGATATGCTTGAAGCCCTTGCTTTTGCTCTTGGCGAGATTGCTCACCAGCGAGAAGCCCAGCACCAGCGTTTTGACCGACTGTAGACCAAGGATGACCAGCGCCTGGCTGATCGTGCTGACCGCCTGCGCCCGGCCGTAGAAGCTGGAGTTAACGGTGCGAAGGATCTTGCCCGACAACGCAGGGTCCTTGCTGATAATCCGGGCGATCTCCGCGATATCAACTTCTTCCTTCTGCGCAAGTTCGAGCAACTGCACCGCGATCGTCGGAAGCGACGGAAGCGATGCACACGACTTGATTCTTTCGAGCAGGTGCTCGTTCATATTTGCGTCCCGGCAGACGTTTGGCTGATCTTCTCCGTCATGGCATCAGCCCTTCCCGAAGGACGACACCGTCATACTGAAGTCATATCGGCGCAATACCGTGTCGGCTTTTACACTGGATGCCGGATTTGCACGGAAGGCGGGTGGCGAGGCCTTTAATCGGACGTGGCGGGCTGAGTCGTGGGCGCGGCGGGGGTGGTCGCGCGCCCGCCGGGAAGCAAGCGACCGGGGATTTCTTCGATCCGGTCACGCAGAAGTTCGGACGCGAGCCGAAACTCCGACGCGCCCTTGGGCACCTCAAACGCGAACGCATCGGCCCCCGGGGGCGTGCGGTCGGATCGCGTATACGTGAGCACCACCGACGCTTTCTTGATTGCCAGCGCGCCGCGTTCCTTCAACACCGGGGTGAAGTCGATCGACATCGAGCGGATTAACCCCAGATCGTCAAACTGGATCGTCCGCAGGTCGTTCGTCGATTCCAGCACCAGCGCGTCATCCCGCACCAGCACGCGCTTGACATTCGCGGTCAACAGCGTGTCGGGCTCGTCCGTCAGCGTCAGCAGCAAGGATGGGTTCTCGTCGATTAAAATCTCGCTGACGGCCTCGGGGAAGTCGGCGGCGTTGCGACGCTGCGGCTTTTGCGTGAGGTTAGCGAACGCGTTGCGGCGGGCGTCGAAGATGATCACCTTCTCGGGCGTCTGCACGACGCGGCCAATGTCCTTGGCCTGGTGATCGAACCGACCCTCGCCATCCGTCTGGCCGACCACCTGCATCTGATACGTGCGTTGCCGGCCGGCGACATCAAACTCGCCGACGATCGTGGCCTCCACACGCAACGGACCCGGCGCGGCGTACGCCGACTTCAACCGATCCAGACGCTGCCGGGCCTCGGGAGAAATCTCTACGTTCGGTGCTGTTGATGGCTGGGTCGATTGCGTGGTCGCGGGCTCGGCCTGAGCGATCGCGAGCGACGCCAAGAGCAGCGGCAAAATACAGGCGCGGCGCATTCTTGTCTCCGATCGGTCAGCCCATTAAATCGCCGCGGCGAGACGCTCTTTCATCTTCGACGAGCCGATCTCGCTCTTGCCGAACCCTTCCAGCGCCCCCGCCGCCACCGCCGCGGCCTGGGCGTCGGCGTAGTTGCTGACCAGCATCGTCCGCACATTCGGGTGCGACGCCTTCAGCGCGCGGATCAACTCCACGCCTTCGTAAGTTGGGAAATCGCCATCGATCTGGCGGTTAACGAGCAGCACGGCGTCGGTTGATTCAATCGCGGTGCGCAGCGCTTCGTCGTCATTCAACATGCGCACCTCCGCGTCCTTGACCGCGTACTTCACCGCCGAACGCAGCATGTAGGCGTCCGGGCCGCAGTGGCCTACCAGTCCGATGAGTTTTGCCATCTCAAGCTTCCTTGCTTTCTGCGTCCGGCTTCGCTTTGCGAAAAATTGCCAGTACGCGATCGACATGAACAACGAACATTCGGTTGTCGTGTTCCAGTTCAACCGGGATCGCTTCGCGCGGATCGAACAGCACCTTGTCGTACTGGCGGATCGTCAGATCCTCATCATTTTCGATCTGCTTACTCACCGCGATCACCCGGCCGGTGATGACGGGGATTTCGTGTGAGTCGGGCAGCGCGATGCCGCTGCGCGTTTCGCGACGGTTCTCGTCCTTGCGGATGACCACCCGCTTGCCGACCGGTTCGATCAGGTCGTAGTCCAGCTTCTTGTTGGTCGAAGTACCCATACGCAGCCCATTGTATGCACGCCGCAAGCGACGAGCGACCTACCCTACCCACGACGCCCCGGCCAGGTTTCGGGCCGAAGCCAGAATGCGTCAGAACGCCCGCCGTAGTACCGCTCCAAGCATTGATCCATGACGTGCTGTGTGCGCGACGCCGACACGCCCGTGCTCGGGCACTCGCCGCGGCCGTGGAACTCATCGATGATCGTCTGCACAAGCGGCTGGTGAACGTGCGCCGGATAGGGCGCTTCAAACTCTTCCACCGTCTTGCCGCGTAACAGCTTCACAATCGGGCTGCCGAACGCCGACCACGTGATCTTCCCGTCCGTGCCCAGCAGTTCGATCTGGTCCTCCCACTGATCCGAAGCGAAGTTCCACATCGACGACCCGACCACGCCGCGGGCGTTCCGCCACGTTACGCTGACGACATCTTCTACTTCGTTGCTCGAAGCCAGGTTGCCGGCATTGCCGCTGACCTGCTCAAACGGGCCGGTGATGTAGTCCAGCGCATCGAATACATGCGACGCCAAGTCCAGGAAAATCCCGCCCCCGGATTCGGTGGCGTGTACGCGCCAGCCGGAGTCGCGCCGGTGCGCAGGACTGGTGTGACGATGCACGATCGACGTGAGCGTGCCGATCGCCCCATCATCCAGCAGCTTCTTCGCCTGCACAAACACCGGCAACGTCCGGCGATAGTACGCGACAAACAACTTCAACCCCCGCTCCGCGAACGCATCGAGCATCTGTTGAGATTCGGTCGCGTTCCGCGCCATCGGCTTCTCGACATAACAATGCTTCCCCGCCGCCGCGACTTTCAGGGCGTACTCGCAGTGCGTGCCCGGCGGCGTGGCAATGTAGACGATGTCAATCTCCGGATCATCGATGATCGCAGCCGCGTTGCCTGTCGATTTCGCCACCCCATGCCGCTTCGCGAATTCCTCGGCCTTGGCGGCATCGCGCCGCATGACCGCGACGAGCTTCGAGCCTTCGACCTTGTAAAGCGCCGGTCCCGATTTTTTCTCGCAGACGTCGCCGCAACCGATGATGCCCCAGCGAATCACGCTCATGAGGGTCTACCTTTTGCCACGCCGCAGAAAACGCGGCAGACGTACGCCAGACTCGGATCGATCAACATTCGCAGATACGTCGGCCGTCCGGCGAAGTAGTCGGTGACGCGGGAAGTAAACCGCTCGTTCAAGTCCGTCATCACCCCTCCGGCGGTTTCTCGCCCGGCGGGATTTCGGGCAGTTCCATTTCGTACAAATCCTGCGCCAAACGCGTCAGAAAGAACATCAATTCCTGCGTCGCGATCGTCGGCGGGATGGGGTCTCGCAGGTCGTACTGGTGCGTATGGTCTTCGCTGGAATCATCGCCGCGTTTTTCGCCTTCGGTGATGATGTGGTGCTCGAACGTCACCGCATCTTCGTGGCTTTGCGTGACCACCAGTTCGCCCCACCGCCAGGCCAGATGCACGCGGATCGCAAGCTGGTTGCCCCACGTGGTCACGCGATGCACCACCCGATTG
>JBBQQZ010000326.1:0-4467 GCA_038215325.1 Tepidisphaerales bacterium
TGCCCTGGCGGACGCCGGCGTACCACAAAAGGATATCGCAGCCGCCATGCACCACAGCACCACGCGCACCACGGAGCGATACCTCCACAGCACCCGGCGAAAAGTCGCCGACGTGATGGCCTCCCTGCCCGACGTCACCCCCGCTTGGCAAGTCGCTGCCAAAACCGGAACCGACGATTCTTGCGCAATTCTTGCGCAAACCGATGTTGCTGCACAGGGTTCTGTGGGGTTATCGGGTGAAAACGCGATCGCGGGGACTATCGGCAAAGAATCGCAAAATGCAGCGAAAATCGCTGGAAAAATCGCTGAATCAGCAGAATGGGAGCGAGAGGATTCGAACCTCTGAAGGCATAAGCCAGCAGATTTACAGTCTGCCCCGTTTGTCCACTTCGGTACACTCCCGGATTGTCGTCTCGGCCGATGCGTTGGGCGTCGGGCGAGTCGGGCAGTATGGCAGAAAGTGACGGGGATTTCAACGTGTGGGAATTCACAGAAACCTCCCAAAATCGGCCCCTACCGTTGGAATCGGATCGTCACCCGGTAGTCGGCGGCTTGGGGATTGGTGCTGGTGAACTGGATGGTCCCCGGCGAACCGGCTTCCAGGACGATCGGCAGCCATCCCACCGGGCCTTCGACGCGGCGGTCGCCTTCGTCGTAGAACTCGTACTGATACTCCAGGTACAGCGAGCGGCTCACCGCGCTGCGGATCGGGATCACCACCGTCAGCAAACCGAACTGATCGCGATCGACTTTGTCGCCGAGGATCGCGGTGGATTCGCGCAGTTGCTGTTCGTAGGTTTGGGAGAAGAAGATCTTCTTATGATCGGTGACGTCCGCGCGGCCGCGCGAGGGCGGGTTCACGCCGGGCTGACAACCCGCCAGCAGGATCAGCGACACGAGGATGAAGAAAGTGCGAAACATGGTGCGCGGTTCTCCGGATAGTTGCATCAAACCAACTTAAGGCATCGTCTGCGTGGACGGAACACTGTTGGGCGGCGTCAGTTGAGGCGGCATTGGAACGTCCTGCGCCGGCGGGACGGGCTGCGGGCGCGGGATCGGCTGCACGGGTTCGACGGGGATCGGCTGTACGGCTTGGGGTTGCATCGGCTCGGGTTGCATCGCGTGGGGCTGCATCGGTTGCGGGCCAACGGCGTCGCGGTCGTTTGGCTTCGCGTTGTTCCACGTGCGGGTCATGTCCGACATCAATTTTCGCGCGACGAATCGCGTGTACTCATTGACGACCTGCTTGGTCAGCACCGGCGGCAGATCGACGACCGCGCGGCCGACTGATTCGCCGCCGATCGTGTTCACCGATTCGCCGATCAAGCGGATCTCCACGCCGCGCGGCGTCTGGCGCGTCTCGGCGGCCTGCACGACGATCAGCACGTCGATCTGCTGTTTCTTCGACAATTCCGCCAGAGCGTTCGGCTCGCCGTTCGATACCGATTGCGCTTGGGCCTCGCTCAGCTTCGCCGACACCAGCGCCACCTTCCCCCCGCCGGCGAACCAGTCGGTGAGGATGTTTTCGACCGCGTCGTAATCGATGCGCGCCGGAGGCGACAGTTCGATCGCGCCCTCGGGGACGGCTTTTCGATCCGGCGGGGGCGTGGTCGGAGGGACTAGCGGTTGGCCTTGGAAAGTTCGGTTGACGAACAGCGCGATCCGCGGGCGGCCGACGCGCTCGTACGCCTCGACAAACGCCGGCTGCTCCGGCGGGGCCTGCGTGATCAACGGCTCGTCCTCAAACGCCAGTTGATACGCCCCGCCTTCGGCGTCCTGCTGAGGCAACGGCTTGGGCGACGCCCCGCGCACGTTCGAGTACGACCCCAACGGCGGAACCGACGCCATCGGCGGCGGCGGGGTGGTGTCCTTCGCACACCCGACCAGTCCGCTCAATCCCAGCCCCACGCCGGCACACCAAATCAATCGCTTCATCGAATCGCTCCTTCAACCGTGTTCAGACACGGGTGAGACGGAAAGGATTGTGCCGCAGACCGATGCGGATCACAAACCACCCCCCGCCGTCAAAACGCTACAATGTCGTGCGCTACATTTGCTACATCCCCATAAAAAGTATAACTGTCTATAAAATATACACTTAGCGTCTCACGCGGGTCGAAAACCAATGTAGCCCGCTACATTTTTCGCCACATTCGTAGCTTGATCCTTCCATCTGCCCACGGCCCCCGCGAGGGTCCGCATCGACTCGGCATTATACCGAACAAATTACTAACTAATCAAGTCAAAACTTGGCTTTATTTGCGTCAGTTCTGCGCGGGACGATGCGCGTGTCGTGCGTTGGTTGGCGGGCAGCCGTTATGATGGTGCCATGAGCGCCCCCTTCTCGATTCTCTCGTTCGCCATTCTGCTCCCCGTATTCGTGATCGTCGCGTCGTCGCCGGTGTTGTCGGCGGTGGTGGCGTGGGTCGCGTTGTGGGTGGGGTGATCGAATCGCGGGTCGCTTCAAGTTTGGAACGGTGGGTGCCACGGCTTGGTACCCAAGCCGTGGAAGGATCGATAATCTGTTGCCTTCGAACTTTTCCCGCCTTCCACGGCTTCGAGTACGAAAGCCGTGGCACCCACGGTAATAGTCTGGTCGCGGACGTGAGTTCGCCGTGCGAGCCGACGAGCGGACGGTTCGCACGGCGAACCCTACAAGGCGCGTGCTTCGGGTTTTGTTGGTCCCTCTAAATCGTTTTAGAACTTGCAGTTGTTCGGCGATCTTGGGAACGGGATGACGTCACGGATGTTTTGGATGCCGGTGGCGTAGAGGATCGTGCGCTCGAAGCCGAGGCCGAAGCCGGCGTGGGGGACGGTGCCGTAGCGGCGCAAGTCGCGATACCACCAGTAGTCCTGCGGCTTCAAACCCATTTCGACGAGTCGGCCATCCAGCACTTCAAGCCGCTCTTCGCGCTGGCTGCCGCCGATGATTTCGCCGATTCCGGGCGCCAGCACGTCCATCGCACGCACCGTTTTTCCGTCCTCATTCAGCTTCATGTAGAACGCTTTGATGCCCTTCGGGTAGTCGGTGACGATCACGGGTTTGCCGGCTAGCTTTTCGGTAAGGTAGCGTTCGTGTTCGGTCTGGAGATCGATGCCCCACTTGACGGGGAACTCGAATTTTACCCCCGACTTTTCCAGATGCGCGATCGCGTCGGTGTAGGTCATGCGCTCGAACTGGCTGTTGACCAGCGACTCCAGCCGCGTGATGCATTCCTTATCCACGCGTTCTGCGAAGAAGGCGAGGTCGTCCTGGCGCTCATCGAGGACGGCCTTGAAGAGGAACTTGAGGAACTTCTCCGCCAATAGCGCGTCGTCTTCGAGCGTGGCGAAGGCGATCTCCGGTTCGATCATCCAAAACTCGGCCAGGTGGCGCGGGGTATTGCTGTTTTCGGCGCGGAAGGTCGGGCCGAAGGTGTAGACCTTGCTCATGGCGAGGCAGTAGCACTCGACGTTGAGCTGGCCGGACACGGTGAGGTGGGATTCGTGGCCGAAGAAGTCCTTGGAATAGTCGATCTTGCCGTCGGGGGTCTTGGGCGGGTTGGATTGATCGAGCGTGCTGACGCGGAACATCGCGCCCGCGCCCTCGCAATCGCTGCCGGTGATGATCGGGGTGTGGATCCAGAAGAAACCTTCGGAATCGAAGAACCGGTGGACGGCCTGGGCGAGCGTATGTCGCACGCGAGTGGCGGCGCCGATGGTATTGGTGCGCGGCCGCAGATGAGCCACTTCGCGCAGATGTTCCATCGTGTGCTGCTTGGGGGAGATGGGGTAGGTATCCGGGTCTTCGACCCAGCCGACGACCTCGATCGAATCGGCGAGCACTTCAAACGCCTGTCCCTTGCCCTGGGATCGAACGAGTTTGCCTCTGGCGATGAGCGAGCACCCGGCCGAGAGGTGCATGATCTGGTCGGTGTAGTTGGACAGTTCCTGCGGCGCAACGACCTGGAGGGTGGCGAAGCAGGACCCGTCGGAGACGTGGATGAAGCTGACGCCGGCCTTGCTGTCGCGCCGCGTGCGGACCCAGCCGCAGATTGTGACAACAGAATCGACGGAAAGCTGGCCGGTAATAATGTGTTTGATGGAGTTGGCGGTCATGTTCGTCTCTCGTGTGCTCGATAAAAGTTGGCTCGCCTGTAGGGGTGTGCCACGTGGATGGATTGTACGCCAATGCGCGTTCTTAACACGTGCGACGATTGATCCTTCAGCGGGCCGGCAGGGGCTCCGATGAACTCAATGGCTACGGGCGATGGACGCCAGTGGCTGATGTGCCGGAAATTGTGCAGGGAGTAAAAACATGTCGTGCTGGGTAGTTCCTTCGCTCGCGGCCGAGTACTGGGGCATTTCAGTTGACCAGGTGATGCAGAAGCTGGATTGCGGGGAACTGACGGCTCGGGAGGAGCACGGTTTCACGCTGATCGATGTCGCCCCGTCCGGCCCGCGACAGAACACCCCCAAACCCATGGC
>JBBQQZ010000327.1:0-4461 GCA_038215325.1 Tepidisphaerales bacterium
ACGTCGTAGGTCAGCGGCATGACATCGATCGGCACGCGCGCCGCGGCGGCGGCGTTGAGGGCGGCTTCGAGGTCGCCGGTGGTCTGGTTGCCGTCCCACACCAGCAGCAGCCGGTGCATCGCGTCTTTGTGCAGCGTCGCAAGGCCCAGTTGGATCGCCGACGCGACGTCCGTGCCGCTGCCGCGCTCGCGGATGGCACGGGCGTCGAGCCGCAGCGTGGTGTCTGCCACTGAATCGACGAACGCGCGGTCGGAAAAGCTGATCACCCCGATCCGGTCGCTCGCCTCCTTGTCAGTGGCTTCACCGTTCTTGCTGGAAGCGCGGAGGAAATCGTTGACCGATTCTTCGAGCGACGCCCCGGGGTAGTTGCGCACCTGGTTGGTCGATTCGCTGATATCGCGCAGGACCATCACGTGTACGTCTTTCGCCCGCCGCGTCCACGTGATCCCGCCGAGAACCAGGACCAGGAGCAGGAGGACGAGCAATCGGACGACGATCGATGTCCACTTCCGCGTGGCACCCAAACCTGCGAGCGAGCGTTTGCCCAGCCAGACGATCGGGATCGCCAGCGCAAGAAACAATAGCAGCGCGAACCATCCGCTGAAGTGCGAGAGCTGGATTGGCGACGAGAGCGCGAGCATGGACCCCTCAGGTTATACGCGATTCTGGTCGCGGAGCGGCAAAAAGTCGAGCGGGATTGGCTCGAATCGTATGGAGCCACGGGCTTACACCCGTGGCTTCAACCGCGATCAGCGACTATGGTGATTTTCTGCATGCCTTTACCCGCGGAGCAGACCGAAGAACAAATTCCCCCCGCGCCCGCCCAGGCGGTGCATGACCCGTATGCCGCGTTCCGGTCGCCGGCGTACCGGGTGTTTGCGATGTCGTTCGTCCTGGCGGTGGTAGGCCAGCAGATGATCTCGGCGACCATCCAGTGGGAGATCTACGAGGCGACCGGCAACCTGATCTACATGGCGATGATCGGCCTCGTGCAAGCGTTGCCCATCCTCGCGCTGGCACTGCCGGCGGGGCAGGTGGCGGATATGTTCCCGCGACGGCGCGTGATGCTGGTCACGCAGTCGGTCGTCGTGCTCGGATCGACCGCGCTGGCGATCTGCGCGCTGGCGGGCGTGCTGACGCCGTACGTCATCTACCCGATCCTGCTCGCCGACTCGATCGCACTCACGTTTCACCGGCCGGCGCGGGCGTCGCTCCTGCCGGCGATGGTGCCGATGCGCGATCTGGCCAGCGCCATTACCTGGAATTCCACGCTGTTCGAAACTTTCGGCGTCATCGCGCCCGCGCTGGCGGGGTTTATCATCGCGTGGTCCAGCCCCGCGATTGCGCTGCTGGTCGCCGCGCTCTGCTTGGCGGGCGCAATGCTGCTCACCACGCGATTGCCGGACCATCGCGTC
The DNA here is from genome assembly GCA_038215325.1 of Tepidisphaerales bacterium. GTDB lineage: Bacteria > Planctomycetota > Phycisphaerae > Tepidisphaerales > Tepidisphaeraceae > BPJO01. The sequence goes on from JBBQQZ010000327.1 coordinate 1,416, forward strand.
GCGCAGAAACGTGAACCGGTCACGATGCAGACGCTGCTGGCGGGCATCCGGTTCGTCTTCCGCACGCGCCTGATCCTGGCGGCGATGTCGCTGGACCTGTTTGCGGTATTGCTGGGCGGGGCGACCATCCTCTTGCCGGTGTTCGCGAAGGAAATGGGGATCGGCGCCTGGGGCTACGGCCTGCTCCGCGCCGCGACCCCGCTGGGCGCTATCATCATGGCGCTGTTGATCGCCCACCTCCCCCCGATGAAACGTGCTGGCAGAGCGATGCTGCTGGCGGTCGCGGGGTTCGGGGCGGCGACGATCGTCTTCGGGCTGTCGAAGAATATCTGGCTCAGCTTCGCCATGCTCATGCTCCTGGGCATGTTCGACAACATCAGCGTGGTCGTCCGGCACACGCTGGTGCAGACACTCACCCCCGATTCCATGCGCGGCAGGGTGAATGCGGTCAACCAGATATTCATCGGATCCAGCAACGAACTCGGCGCTGTAGAAAGCGCCACCGTCGCGTACTTCGTCGGTGCCGTCCGCAGCGTCGTGATCGGCGGGGTCGGGACGATCCTGGTCGTCATCGCGGTCGCGACGATGTTCCCCTCCATGCGAAGGCTCGGGGCTTTGCGGGATCAAAAGCCCGAAAGCGAGACGTAAAATTCTGAACCTACGCTGACAATCGCGACACCCCCGGCCGCGTGTCGCTGAGCATGTACCCGCGGCCGACGATCGTGTGGATCAGCGGGGTGGGGAACGGCTTGTCGATCTTGTTTCGCAAGCGCGCGATGAACACCTCCACGACGTTACTCTCCGGCGGGGCGCTGGCGTCCCAGACCGCGTCGACCAGCTCGCCGCGCGTGATCACGCGACGCGGATGACGTAGCAAAAACTCCAGGATCGCCATCTCACGGCTCGTACACCCGATCGTCGCGTCTCCGCGGCGCACTTCAAGTGAGCGCAGATCGAACGAGAGGTTATCAAATCGCAGGATCGCGCTTTCCCCGGGGGCACACCTTCGCACCACCGACCGCACGTGCGCCAGGAGCAGCCCGGAATCGATTGGCCAGTGCAGAATTTCGTCCACGCCGCGATCCAGCGCGTCGATCTGCGACGCAATGTCCCCGTTTCGCGCCAGCAGGATGATCGGCCAACTGGTGTCCGTCTGCCGTAACTGCTGCGCCAACATAGCGCCGGTTCCGTCGCTCAGCGTTTCGTCACATAGAACCAGCGAAAAACGATCCTCCGACGCCGTATGCAACGCTTCGGCGACCGTATTCGCCGAAACCGTGTCGAGATTCTGCTCCCGCAACGCGCCCGTCAGCACGTCGTGTACGTTGCTGTCCGAGGATATTAGTAGTGCTCTCATCTCATTACCGCCTTCTGCATTGAACCCTTAATATGTAAGGGCGCAGGCTATGAAGAACGGATGAACTCAAGATGACGGACGGCAGAAATTTTACACGCGTCGGACGGTGGTTCAGACCCAACCGAGCTTCGGATTCGGGCAACCCTGCGCCGCAACCCCGCCTGGGGCCGGGGCTGCCCACTTCACGGCGTTTCCGATGATCATGCGGATATTCGGGTCGAAATACGTCGGGTACGTCTCGTGGCCGGGACGCAGGTAAAAAATCTTTCCCGCGCCGCGTTGCCACGTCATTCCGCTGCGAAAAACTTCCCCGCCGGCGAACGAACTGATCAGCAGCGTTTCCATCGGTTCGGGCACGTCGAAGTATTCGCCATACATTTCCTCGTGCGGGAGCGAAAAATGGTCGTCGATGCCTGCCAGGATCGGGTGTCCCGGCTTGGTCACCCAGAGGATTTCGCGCTCGCCGACCTCGCGCCACTTCAGATTGCAGGTCGTCCCGAGCATCCGCTTGAAGATCTTGGCGTGGTGCCCGGAGTGCAGCACGATCAGGCCCATGCCTTCGAGCACGCGCTTCTGTACGCGATCGACGATCTCGTCCTTCACTTCGCCGTGGGCACCGTGGCCCCACCAGGTGAGCACGTCGGTGGTGTCCAGCACGTCCTGGGTCAGTCCGTGTTCCGGTTCATCGAGCGTCGCGGTCCGGACCGTGAGTCCGTCGAGCGTACGCAAGTGCTCTGCGATCGCCTCGTGAATGCCGTTGGGGTAGACGGCGCGGACGTTTTCCTTTGACTTTTCGTGTCGGAATTCGTGCCAAATGGTAACGCGGATAGACATTTTGTTTTCCTCTTGCGTGAACACGGACCAGCGTATGCAACGCACGCAGATTCGCAAGCGAAGCCGCGTGGGCGCGGAACAGCCAAATCGAAAGGAAAAAGAAACAAGAAACAAACAAACGACAAGCTCCAAACGCCAGAAACGGGTCAAACAGCGGCCTGTTGGAGTTTTTCCTTTCGCGGTTTGTTTGTCTCTTGTCTCTTTAGTTTTGAGATTTCGCGTCCCCGCGCCATTATCGGTCGTTTCCCCCACTGAAGCCTGGGCCGCGATCTATCCGATACTAAAACGGTATGGATCTGGTCACCAGCGCCGTCAACTTCAAGCAAGCCCAGCTCGCCTCCCAGGTGCAGTACGCGGTGGCGGCCAAGATCATGGACCAGCAGAAGCAGATGGGGGCGTCGGTCCTCAAGCTCCTCGACGCCGCCAGCACAGGCCCCGCCAAAGCCGGCGACGCCCTCGTCGCCGCCGCCACCGGTCTGGGCGGTTCGATCGACGCCTACGGCTGATCCCATCCCCCGCAAAAACCCATCCCCCCGCAAGAACCCATCCCCCCGCAAGAACCCAATGTAGCGTGCTACATTGAAGTCACATTCACCATACAACACGCTTTTTTGCATAAACTCCTCCCCGGCCATTCGTTACGCGAAACCGCCCGGCCGACGTCGCGCCCGCGCATTTTGGCGCGTGCTACATTTGCTACACCGCGCCTCCCATGACGCCGCAGGGTTCACCCCGCGCGAACGCCCCCGACCTCGCGCGGAACAAGCCCCGCGGCTTCAGGGGGCGCACGACGAGAGGTTGTCCTCTATAAAGACCCGCGGCGCTGCGCATTTGTCACGACAAAGGCGCAGCGCC
>JBBQQZ010000328.1:0-4418 GCA_038215325.1 Tepidisphaerales bacterium
GGGCACCAGTGGCCGCGATAGAAGATGAGGATCGTCGGACCCTTCCCGCGCCGATCGGCAAGCCGGAACTTGCCGCCCAGATGATCCGGGAGGGTGAAGTCGAAACGGGAGAAATCGACGTTTGCAGATACGACCACGTGATCGACATCGTGTCCGCGCGGGGATTGAAATTCAAGCCCAAAGCTGTAGTCCGCGTGGGATTTGAACGCTGGAAGCCTGGACGTCGCAAGGCGGCCTGGGGGCGTTTGCGATAACAAGCGTCGCTTTTTGAGGTCGATGGGGCTTAGTTTGCCGGTGCTTCCACGGGTGTTTCAGCGGGTGATCCAGGGGCTGTTTCACCGGGGGTCGCCGGGGCTGACGGGGCACCAAATGCGCCGGCCGCGGGTGAGGCGGGTGTGGCGGTCGGTGCGGGGGTCGGGGCCGGGGTGGGCGTCAGCGTCTGAAGAGGTGCCTCACCCAGTTCGCCGGGCAATGCCGGGATCAGCGCACCGGCGTTGACGATCTGGGTCTTCATGTCCCGCGCGTCGGCCAGCAGTTCCGCCGCCGGCGTCCCGCCCGCCGGGAGACCGAGCGTCGATTTCTGCCCTTCCAGCGAAATCAACGCATAAAGCGTGATGAGCCGCGACACAAGCCCCTCGTTTTTCACCGCCGGCGGCGTATCGCCGCCGATGACGCTGTCGAGCTTCTCTTTCGATTCGATCAGCTTTTTATCCGCAGCGGCGATCAGGCTGTTAATTTGCTGTGTCTCAACACTGGGCAGATCGCTCGGCGTCGTGAGGCCGGCAGCCGAGAGCGCGGTCTTGAGCGGTGCCATCGCATCGCTTATCTCAAACAGCAGCCTCGCCTCGCCCGCCGCCAGACTTCCCTGCACGCGCAGCACGTTCGCCAGCGGCAGGTTATACCGGCCGGGGTGGAGCGCTTCCTTCAGATCCTTGTACGCCTTGGCGCTCGGACCCGGCACCGTGATGCGCTTGTCCTTGCCCACTTCGCCACCCGCGATCGCGGCGTCGCCGTAGAACTTGGCGGCGTCGCCGAGGCTTTCGCCGATCGAATTGCGTTTCTCCGTTGCCAGCGCCATGAGCTTGGCGAGTTCGCCGGTCTTGGCGTTGATCGAAATCGTCACGTTCTCGTCGCCGTTCAGGATCGACTCTGCGATTTTCTTCTGGTTGGCGACGCGCGTCTTAGCATCGGTCCACGCGCCGTTGATCGACGCAATCTGTTCCTGCAACTGCGCGATGCCGGCGGTGGTCGCGGCTTCCTGTCCTTTAGCGACCGCGAGGTCGGCCTGAAGTCGATTCAGTTGGTCTTGAGCCAGATCGATCTTGACCGAGCGTTCCTCGGCACCCTTGCGGGCCTCGGCGGCTTCGGTGTAGGTCTTGACGGCTTCATCGCGTTTCTGCTTCGCGGATTCGGCGAACTTCTGCTCGGACAACGCGAGGGCGGCTTCGCGCTCCTTGGCGAGCGTGGCGATCTGCTCCTTGCGCTGGTTGATCTCGCCGTCGATCCGGCTGATTTCCTGCTTGATGCCGGCGATCGTGGCGACCGCGCCCTTGCCGCCCTCAGGCGTCCAGGTGGCGGCGTTGGCGTCGCCTTGCATCTTCTTAATCTGCAACTCGATCAGCGCGACGGTGGCTTTGGGGTCGAGGCCTTCGTAACCATTGGAGAGATAGTTGGTCAGCGCGACCTGCTGCGCGAGCACGCGGATGGATGACAACGTCGCACGGGTCTGCTGCTCGATGGCTCCTAGTTTGATCCGCTGCGCTAGCGCAACCTGCGTGGCGTAATCACCTGCGGCACCGGCGGCGGTGGCTCGGAAGGCGGGGTCGGCGGCTTTTTCGCCAGCGGCAGACTTGTAGCTCGCGGTAGCGGCCTTGGCGACCGAGGGGTCGTCGCCGACTTCCAGAAGATCGACCTTGGCGTGGTCGGCGCGGGCTTTGTCCAAGTTCTCCTGAACCGCCTTATCGGCCGCCGAGAGATCATCACAACCGACAATCCACACGCCCGCCGATGCCATGCTCAGCAAGGCCACTCGCTTCAACGGTGCAAACATCACTGGTGTTCTCCTGCTGGTTTACGCGCAACTTCCGCCTGGAACGATGATTGTGCCGTTCCCGAGGGTGCAAGTCAATTTGATTGAGGAAGCACGACACCCCAATCCGCAGGCTGTCGCGGGCAGAAGCGGGGGTTGGCAATGCGGGCCTGATCTGATATCTCTCCCTTGGTTCGATTGCACGGAGGCTCGTTCTTGGCCAGGCTGGCACAAACAACAACCAAACCCGGTGTTTCATCGCATCCGGCTCCCATGCTGCTTTCACCGTCAACGGAAATACGGCCGGGCGATCGGTTTGAGTGTCCGTCTTGCGTCCAGGCCAACGGACGAAGGGTTCTGCACCTTCCGTCGCACGCTTCGACGATGCTCCCGATCCGGCGAATGCTGGATTCCAGCGGGCAGCCGATCTCGTTCACCCTTGAAAACGACCTCCTGCTCGTCGATACCGCCTGCGCCGGCGACACCCACTGGCTGGAATGGCTCGGCGATGCCACCGCCCGCCTGCACGCCGATGCCGTCGCCGCCATGCCGGTCCTGGGCGACGTTGAATATGACGAGGCCTCTTCGTCGCTGCTAAGGCCCAGTCATGTCAATCTCGACGCCGACCGCTTCGAGATCTGCCGACGTGCTGAGCAGTTTTCCACACAGGTCGGCTTCGACACCCTCATCGGCCTCTCCCAACTCCGCGGCTTCGAGCCGCTTGAACACCAAATCCTGACCGCCCGCACCGTCCTACAGCGCATGCGCGGACGGGCACTGCTCTGCGACGAAGTGGGCATGGGCAAGACCATCGAGGCGGGCCTGATCCTGCTCGAACTGCTCCGTCGCGGCCTGGCCCGCAACGTGCTGGTCATCACCCCGCCGGCGCTGATCGAGCAATGGCGAGGCGAGATGTCGCGGAAATTCGGGATCGAACTTTCCGCCCAGGCCGCCGACACGCCGAACTCCAAGCGAACCGAGTGGTGCAATGCCGACCGCGTGATCGCCTCGATCCACACCGCCAAGCGCGATCCGTATCGCTCGGCGCTGCTTGCGCGCAAGTGGGATCTGGTCATCGTCGATGAAGCGCATCACCTGCGCAATCGCAACACGATGATGTGGAAGTTTGCCAGCGAGATCGAGAAACGCGCGATTCTCCTGCTGACCGCGACGCCTGTTCAGAACAATCTGGAGGAGCTATTTAACCTGGTGACGCTGCTGGAGCCGGGGCTGCTGAGCACGAACAAGGATTTCGCCAGGCGGTTCGTGGACAAAAAGGACGCGATGACGCCCCGCAACGTCGATGAACTGCACGGCCTGCTGGCGGAGGTGATGGTCCGCAACCGCCGCGCGACATCGGGGCTGCATTTTACGCAGCGGTTCGCGCGCACTGAGGCGGTCGCGATGGTTTCCGGCGAACAGCAAGTCCATGACGCGCTGGCAAAGCAGGTCCGAAGCCTTCTGGCGGCGAAGGAAACCGATGGCGCTACGCTCCCGCGAATGACGCTCTTGACGCTGCAAATGGCGATCGGCAGCAGCACCGCGGCCGCGGCGCAGGTGCTGGAGAATCTGTTTGAGCGGGGGCACGTGCCCAAGTCCGTCGCCAAACCGCTGCGCGAAGTGCTGGAGCAGGCGCGATCGCAGACCCGCCACGCCAAGCTGGACCGGCTTTGCCAAATCCTCGACGCCAGCGACAGCGACGAGAAGCTCGTGCTTTTCACCGAATTCCGCGCCACCCAGGATTTGATCGCCCGCCACCTGTCCGAACGCGGCCACGATGTCGTCGTGTTCCACGGCGGGCTGTCGCGCATGGAAAAAGAGCATGCGGTCGAAGCCTTCCGTGACCAGTCGCGCGTGTTGATCTGCACCCAGGCCGGCAGCGAAGGCCGCAACCTTCAGTTCGCACACGTGTTGTGCAACTACGACCTGCCCTGGAACCCCATGAAAATCGAGCAGCGGATCGGCCGGCTCAGCCGCATCGGGCAGAAGCATGACGTGCAGGTTATCAACCTCGTCGCTCGCGGCACGATCGAGCAGGCGGTCCTGCACCTGCTGGACGCCAAATTGAGCATGTTCGAGCTGGTGATCGGCGAGATCGACATGATTCTTGGCAACCTGGAAGACGACCGCGACTTCCCCGAAGTCATCGCAGACGCCTGGGCCGGCTCCAGCGGCGACGACGAGTTCGCCGCCCGGATGGAACTGCTTGGCAACCAACTGCTGGCGGCGAAGGTCGATTACATGCGGCAGAAAGCGTTCGACGAAAAAATCTTCGGCGGACGTTTCAGCCCGGACCGCTAAAGGACCAACCCATGTCGGCCACCATCACCACAAGTTCGCGGATCACCGCTCCCGAGGAGCGCTCGGCACTGGAGCAGTTCGTGCTCGA
>JBBQQZ010000329.1:0-4415 GCA_038215325.1 Tepidisphaerales bacterium
AGCCGCGAAGACCTGTCCGCCGGGTGGCTCGGCGTGCCGACCGACGGCATCACGGGCTACACGCCGGAATCGGCGCGCGCGATGATGGCGAACGTGCTGGCGTCGCTGAAAAAATGAAGCTGGGAAATGGAAGAAACAAGAGACGAGAAACAAGAGACGAGAAGCAAGAGACAAACAAATCTCAATACAAAAAATCGAAACCTCCAACGGCTGGCCATTGAGATTTGGTTCTTGGTTATTGTCTATTGTTTGTCTCTTGTCTCTTCTTTCTCTGCTCTTTTGTTTCTTCCGTTGCACCACGACCTACGCAAACAGATAGACCCAAAACGCCACCACCTCTCTCGCCACGTACCGCGGCATCTGTGAGAGCGTGTACGACTCGTCCGCCGGCACGGTGAGGACGTGGAGGCGGCTTTGCGTGGCGGCGAGTTGGATGCGCGGCAGGTGATAGAAGTGCGATACCGCCAGCACGCGATCGGCGCGGTGGTTGCGGGAGAGATAGTCGATCGTGGCGCGCGTGTTGACGCCGGCGGGGTCGAGCTCGATCGCGGATTCGGGCACGTCGAGCGACATTGCGAAATCTCGCATCGGCCCGGGTTCGTCCGGCCCGCCGGACATGATCAACAGCGGCGCGCGTCGCTCATGGAACAGCTTCACGCCCGTCCGCACGCGGTCCGCCAGCGCATCGGACAGTCGGCCATCGTCATACACCCGCGCCCCCAGCACCACGATCGCGTCGGCGGGGCGGGAGTAGTCGGTTTTGCCGTAGCACCACATCTGCAAAAGCGCAAACAGTGTCGCCCAGGCGCCGATCAACAGCAGATGAACGCCAAGACGCCAGGGAGCCAAGAAGGCAGATGAAGCAGATGAACGCGGAGGCGCAGCGGAATCAGGGAATGCGTCATCCGCGCTTCTGTGTTCTTCCTGCGTTTTCTCTTCTTGGCCCCGTGGAAGCTTGGCGTTCATTTTCCACGCCAGCACAGCAAACGCTGCGCAGATCAGCAGCGACATCGCGACCGGAAACGACGACTCGATTCGTCCGTAGTGGATCAGCGCGTAGAAGCGGATCGCATCGACCAGCGCGATCGCCGCCAGGAGCCAGACCAGCAACGCCAGCCATCGAGACCGCGTGCCGAGCCCGAATGCGCCCAGCGCGATCATCGCCACTACCAGCAACAGCGTGCTGCCCGGCTCTTCCAACGGACGCAGGTCGAGCCAGAACGGCGTCGGATCAAATCCGCCGCCCGACACGCGAGCCGCCGCGCCGAGCGCACACAAAATCGCGAAGAACATGGCGAGCGATCGGCAGAGCATGGGGAGAGGGGAGTACTGAGTGCTGACAACTGAGTGCTGAGGACTGAGGACTGAGTGCTGAGTGGTGAGACATCCGCTCAGCACTCAGTCCTCAACTATGAATCTGCATCTTGTCCACCGCCATCGACGCTTCCTTCAGGCACTCGGCCATCGTCGGGTGCGCGTGGAACGTGCGGGCGAGGTCTTCTGCCGATGCGTGGAACTCCATCGCGGTGACGGCTTCGCAGATCACGTCGCTGGCGTGGGCGGCGAGGATGTGGACGCCGAGGATGCGGTCGGTCTTCTTGTCGGCGAGTACCTTGAAGAAGCCCTCGGTCTCGTCCATCCCGCGTGCGCGGCCGTTGGCGATCGTGTTGAACTTGCCGATCTTGTACTCGATCCCCGCGGCCTTCAACTCTTCCTCGGTCTTGCCGACCGACGCCAGTTCCGGGTGCGTATAAACGACGGCGGGGCAGGTCGCGTAGTTCACGTGGCCCGGCTTGCCCGCCAGAATTTCCGCCAGCGCCACGCCTTCTTCTTCGGCCTTGTGCGCCAGCATGATCCCGCCGATGACGTCGCCGATGGCGTAGATGCCGTCGACGTTCGTCTTGTAATGTGCATCGACCGGCACGAACCCGCGCTTGTCGACGCTCACGCCCGCCTTATCCAGCCCCAGCCCATCGATCACCGGACGCCGGCCGACGCTGACCAGCACCTTGTCGGCTTCTTCAACGCCGGTCTGCGTACCGTCGCGGCTCTTCCAGGAGACGTGGACTTTGTCGTTCTTCACCTCAAACCCATCGGCCGCGGTGCTGAAGCGGAACTTCAGGCCCTGCTTCTCCAGCAACCGCTGCAACGCATTGGCCATCTCGCGATCGCTGGCGGGCAGGATGCCGTCGAGGAACTCGATCACCTGCACCTCGGTGCCGAGGCGCGCCCAGACGCTGCTCATCTCCACGCCGATGTACCCGCCGCCGACGACGATCAGCTTTTTGGGCAGCACGCTGACGTTCAGGATTTCGGTCGATGACAGAATGTTCTTTCCATCGAACGGAAGCGAAGGCACCTGCGACGGTGCTGATCCGGTGGCGATGACGACGCTGCGGGCCTTGTACTCCGTCGTCGATCCGTCGGCCGCGATCACCTGCACCGTGCCCGGCGCGGTGATGACGCCCTGGCCTTTCAGGTGCTCAACCTTATTCTTCTTGAACAGCATTCCCACGCCGCCCGTGAGGGCTTTGACGACCCCGTCCTTGCGCGCCAGCATCGTGGGCAGATCGAGCTTGATCTCGCCGACGTCGATCCCGTGCTTGGAGAACTTGGTCTTGGCCTGGTAGTAGCGTTCGGATGAATCGAGCAGCGCCTTGGACGGAATGCACCCCACGTTCAGACACGTCCCGCCGAGGTATTCGCGTTCGACGCACGCGGTCTTAAGCCCGAGCTGCGCCGCCCGGATCGCACAGACATAACCGCCGGGACCGGCGCCGATGACAATCACGTCGAAAGAGGTGTCACTCATGGTTATCCCGATTGTAGGGGGCACAGCCTGAAGTAAAAGCACGTGCGATCAGTACTTGCCTCGTGCCCCTGATTGCTTAATACTGGCAGTCCTGTTGCAGCCGTAGCTCAGTTGGATAGAGCATCGGATTTCTAATCCGACGGTCGGTGGTTCGAGTCCACCCGGCTGCGTTCAAAAACCCCTGTAAAAACAGAGTGATTCGCGATTCTGGATAGATGGGTGTAAGGGGTAAAAACTCTCCATCCTACAGCTATCCTACAACGGCGGGGACGCGCCTGCCTCGCGATTCAGTGAATGCGCCTACAACGGACGGGCAGTCGCGGCGGTTCGGCTGCGGGCGGCGTCACACGACGCCTTTTCAACCCGCAACCGATTGCCGTCCCGCCGAGCCGTCAAGTCGGCGGAAAACCCCCGCCGGACCTTTCGAGCCGGACGGGAGTCAAACAGGGGGTGCCAAAGTTCGCGGGCTTGGCATCCCGACGCTCACCCGCCGTGGAAGGCGTCGAGCGCTGCCGCCGATGTTCGCGTCGAGCGGCGGCGCGATGTTCACCCCCCGAACAGGGGGGAGATTCATTCAGGCTCCGGGCTACGAAAAGATTCGGGGGTGCGCCGATTCGAGCCTGCCCATCGCATCGCGGGCGTGCGAGTTGGTCGCGTTCGCGGTCCTCATCGCGGAAGCGGCCGCATTCATCGCGTCCACGAGCCGGAACCTCTCGTGAATCGCGAACTTATCGAACTCGCTCAATTTGTCGCCGGACAAGGCTGCGGCATCTTGGATCGGTTTGAGCGATTCGTCGGGGATTACTTCGTCCGTTTTTCGCTGGTGTTCACGCCATGCGGCGGCGTCGGCACGGAAGTCGTCGGGCGACAGGTTGCAGCGATCAAGCAATTTCAGCAGATCGGCTGGCGTCGTAATTTTCTCGCCGCGCACGACGGCGCGGTAGTCGGCCTGCGCCTTGGCGGCGCGGTCGGCGTCGAGTTGGCGGGTAGCCTCAAGCGTTTTGTCGAGTGCTTCGGCCAGGTCGTCGGTGTGGGTTGGGGTCGTAGGCATAGTAAAAATCCTTTCGGATCGTAAGGGGTTAAGAAAGTCCTTCGGACAGGTTGAGAGAAACATCGCCGCGTTCGGCGTTTTGGGTCGGCATGTTCATCGTCGAACGCCATTTTTGCGGCAAATCAAAGACGATCCCCGCGACGATCCCGGCCTTGCCAAAATCGAGTTTCACGAGCATTTTCGACTCGCGCAGCACGTCGGAGGAAATGCCGGTGACGGACAATTCGGCGGTGAGGGTGCCGAGCCCGTAGATCGCAACGATGCGCCCGATGGTCGTGACGGCTTTATCGGCGTGCGTTCGGGCGAAAACCTTCACGGGTTCACGGCCCGGGCCCGAGTTGAATTGCCGTTCGATCTGGGGAAAGTCCCACTTGCTCAGTTGGGCGTTCGGTCGCGATTTGTCGTAAAAACCGTGCCCGTCCAACAGGGTGACGCGCACCGTGCGGGGGTCGCACTCGCTATGCGAAAGCTGGTCCTCGGCATGGTGTGTCGTGCCGCGATTAATTGTTTCGATCATTGGTTTTCCTTGCCGGTGTTCCGGCGGGTTGGGGG
>JBBQQZ010000330.1:0-4401 GCA_038215325.1 Tepidisphaerales bacterium
CGCCAGCAGGTGCGAGGAGTCAATGTTGTCGTTGCCGTAGCCGATCGCCTGCACCAACGCGCCATCCGGTGCCGGCACGACCGCGAGAGGAAGGATGATATCCTTCTCGACGCGGTTCGGCGTCTTGGCGGCGTAGGACACGGCACCCCAGATGCTGTTGTGTTCGTCGACGGTCCACGTCAGCCGGGCCGAGGGCTGGATCTCCAGGCCGACCATCGTGTTGTATTCGAACTTGGTTCCGAGCGTCGCGCGCAGCGTGCTCGGGATCAGATCGAAACTGTCCTGAACGAACAGGTTCGAGATGTACACATCCTCGCTCTGCGGATCGAATTTGATTTGCGGATCCGGTTCCATCGCATCGCCCACCCATCGCAGCCCGCCGCCCCAGATGAACTCGTGGTCGTCCCATTTCAGCCGGTGCTGCACATCAATGTCGAGCGCGTTCTGCTCCATTTCGGGTGGGACGGTTGATCGCGTGAAACGGTCGTAGTACATCTGTACGCTGAACGCCGAACCGTCCGAGATCGTGTGCGTCCACCGCGCCAGCAGGTTGCCGCCCGATACGTCGCTGTTCACTATCTCGCGCGCCACGTACGGGGGGGCGAAGGAGGGGTAGATGCTGTCGGTAGTGATTCTTGACGAGAAAATGTCTCCTTGGAGCGTAAGGAGGTTGGGTCCGGACCTGCGGTCGATCCGGAAGCCACCTTGGAGCATGTCCCAGTCGTCCTGGGCCTCGTCGCCGCCGGCGGTCTGAAAGTCCCAGAAGTTTCGGTATTTGGTGTAGATGCGGTACGCCGTCTCGTCGTCGATCATCCCGCCGTAGCGGACGCCGCCGCCCTGGAATTCGTTGCCGATCGTGGACGTGACCAGCGTGCCCTGTGTATTGAAGGCCGATTTGCTGACGATATTGATGACACCACCCACAGCGTTGGAGCCCCATAGAGTCGCACCCGGACCGCGAATGACTTCGATGCGCTCAAGGTCTTGGATAATGTAGTCGTGCTGGTCCCACTGGGTTCCGCCAAAGATCGGCGTATAGATGCTGCGGCCGTCGAACTGGACGAGCAGGTCGTCGGCGAACAGACCGCGAAAGTTGGCGCGCGACGTCACGACCCATCGAGCGGCGTTAAATCGCTTGACCTGCATACCGGGGACAAGGCGCAGCAGTTCAGGGAGGGTCTGCAATCCGCTGTGCTGGAAGTCGTCCCTGCCGATGACCGTGATCGCCGCAGGGGCGTGCCGGATGGGCTCGGGGCGGCGGGAGACCGTCGTCACCTCGACGTTCATGAGATCTTCCAACCCCATGTCAGCCAGATCGGACGAGGGTTCGGTGGTCTGCGCGAGTGCGGTCGTTGCCAACACGGCCGAGGCGATTGCGGCACGCCCGAAGGGGATGAAGCGGTGCAGAGGCATGGTAAAGACCTTGGTCGGACACCCTGCGCCTGAAACTCGCCCGTTCGGATCCGCCCGATGCCCAACCGCGCTTGGGCGATCGATTTCGAGGCATTTCGCACGGAGAGTTTACTGACGCATAGTGAACCGACTTCCTTACCCGACCTACAAAGCGGAGCGACGTGTTCGCTGCTCCGCCGAAACTCGTATCGGCAGCGGGACATAGGCCGATGAATGAAACTCATCGCCCTCTGCTGAATGCAGGGGTGTCCGGTAAGCTGTCGGCGGACGATGCTGTTGAGGTGTATTGCCGCCGTTACCAAAGGAGGCAATCTATAGCAGAAGAGCGCACGGCTCTGCGGAGCAAATCTCTGTTGGCGATTCCCGGATTGAAGAAGCTTGAGGGTGATGGGGGATCTGATCCTGACCGAGCACGACTTGGTCCCGCCGGTGACCTACGACGACGGGTGCGTGGCCGCGGCGTGGTACTGCCGAATGTGCCGAACCTCTTCATGGCTGGGCGGAACATCAGCGTGACGCACGTGGGGCTGCTGCTGGTGCATGACTACGCCGTCATCATCGCCTGGACCTTTTTGCAGATCGTGTGCTCGCAGCCGGGGACGCTGAGCACGTCGCACTCGCTGCCGAGGATGAACGGATGGTTCGTTGCCTTCATCGCGGCCAGCAGTTCGCGCGACATGGCTTGCACCTGCTCGACTGTGATCACGTCGTCGGAGTAGAACTTTTTGCTCGGCAGGTTGCCGTAGAGCACGACGTTGTCGGGGACGATCGCGGCGTCCTCCCACAGCTTGCGGCTGCTGCCGAGCGAAAGAATGGCGGGGTCGAGCGTCGTGAATCGGCGGACCATGTCGGGGACGAGGTCGCCGCAGCAGTGGAAGATGAGATCGACGCCGTGCTGATCGAGCAACGCTTTGACGCGCCGGTTGGCGGCGATGGCGAGGCGGTCGAAGGCGTCGCCAGCACCGCTGAGCTGCATCGGCGAGAAGAACGCCGTGCTCGCGGCAGGCTCGGCGACGAAGATGGCGACGGCACCGGCATCGATCTGCGGGCGGATCGAACGCAGCACCATGCGTGTCGACATCTCCAGCACACGCTCGATCATCCGAACTTCCTCATCGTCGTCGGCGCTATTGCCCATGCCGGCGGAGTAGACGGGCGTGATCGGGTCGGCCAGCAGCTTGGTCATCAGCGAGAACGGCCCGATGCTCATGCCCACCGGCACCAGCTTCGTCTGGCGCGCGATGTAGCGGATCGCATCGGCGTTCGCGATCATGCGCTGCGGCAAGGGCTGGGTCGTCAATCGATCGACCAGCGTGTTAAGCAGGGCTTCGCCCGGGCATTCGGAAAAATGGAACTGGTCGAGGTCGCCTGGGATGTTCAGCAGTGAGAGCAGGGCGTGTTTTTCGAGCGTGAGATCCATGACCGGAAACGCCAGCGGCGATTCATACCGCTCCGCCGCCTCCACCAGAAGCCGGCCGAGGCGGTCGCCGTGGAGTTGGATGGCGTGGTGGTCGGATTGCTCACGCAAGATCAGGTCGCTGCCGATGGGCATGCGCAGCCCGCGCGCGGCAAGGTCGAGATATCGTTGACGATTCATGTGCTTTCCTAAGTTGACTTGATGATCCGGGCGATGGCGGCCAGGTGCGCGGGCGTCGTGCCGCAGCAGCCGCCGATGATGCGGACGCCTTCGTCCTTCAGTTCGTTCGCCAGCCCTGCCATAGCCATGGGGGAGGCGTCGTACGTGTGTTTTCCGTCAACCAGGTGTGGCGAACCCGCGTTCGGCTGCACGATGACCGGCGTCTTGCCCGAGGCGGTAATCAGATCGCAGCCGAGATCGGCGTAATCGGAAAGCGAGAGCGCGGTGCCGCAATTGGCACCCACGGCATCGGCACCGGCGCTGATCGCGGAACAAACCGCGTCCATCGCGGTCGTGCCCATCATCGTGCGGAACGATCCGTCGGGCGCGAGGTTGAACGCGTACGTGGCGAAGATCGGCAGTTCGGTCGAGGCCTGCCGCACGCCGCGGATCGCGAGCATCATTTCGTTGACGTCGCTCATGGTTTCGATGACGAACCCGTCAACGCCGCCTTCCAGCAGCGCCTTCGCCTGGAGGTGAAAGGATTCGAGCGCGGCGTCTTCGGTGGTGTCGCCGTAGGGTTCGATCATCTGGGTACACGGGCCGATGTCGCCCAGGACGTAGACGGAAGCCGGCACGGCGTTGCGCGCCAGCCGCGCCGCCGCGAGGTTCAGTTCGCGCATACGACTTTCGAGCGTGTGGCGGGCGAGGGCGATGGACGAAGCACCGAAACTGTTGGTCGTGACGAGGTCGCAGCCGGCGTCGGCGTAGGCGCGGTGGATGTCGCTCACGTCCTGCGCACGATCAACGTTCCATAGCTCCGGTACGTCGCCCGCACGCAACCCGCGTGCGACCAGTTGCGTGCCCATGCCGCCGTCACAGACCAAGGTTCGGGACGTCAGTGCTTCGCGCAGTTTCATGCGGCTCCTCGTTGTGCGGGCATCGGCTTGAGATTGACCCCGCCGCCCCAGACCTGGCGGGCGCGGTCGCAATAGTGAACGTAGTTTATAAACGGCACGTCAGGCGGGACGCGGTGGTCGCAGAAGGGGATAAACCCGCCTTCCTCCACCAGCGGCGTGAGCCGGCGAATCTCCGCGTCGATCGCGGAGGTCGATTGTGCGAGAATGTGCTTGTCGAACCCGCCCATCATCAAAAGCTGTTTCCCATACTGTTTGCGGAAACGCACCGGATCCGCCCAGTTGCCGATCTCGATCGGGAACATGCAGTTCACGCCCGCGTCCAGCCACATCGGCAGCAGGCTGTCGATCTTTCCGTCGCAGTCGAGGTACAGCACATCCACGCCGTGCTTGTGCAGCAGATCGGTTATGCGGCGATATTGTGGCACGAGGAACTGCTTGAAATGCGCCGGCGACAACAGCGGGCCGGCGTTGTAGCACATGTCTTCCCACATG
>JBBQQZ010000331.1:0-4398 GCA_038215325.1 Tepidisphaerales bacterium
CGTCGGCCCCAGCCCCATCGTCGACGCCGACCTCGACGATGCCCACCAACCCGTCATGCACGGCCTGGCGCTACCCGACGAAGTCCTCCAAAAAATCTACCACGACAACACCACCACCCTCCTCGCCAAGTACGGCGTACACTTCGGCGTCTCCCCCGTTTAGCGCCGCGGCTCGCCGGGGAATGTCGATTTTTCCTGATTTTTCCGCCGACTTTTGCGGTTGGGGGCGGTAAGAATTGGGGGTCGAAAACGTGCCTTTGTAGAGTGGGCGAAGCCCACGAGGAGCGTCGATCGACGTTCGAATCGTGGGCGTTGCCCACGCTACATGAGGCACGAGGCTCATCGACAATCGAAGACAATCCCGGCCGACTTAGTAGGGAGAATGTAGCAAATGTAGCACGCGCGCAAGTGCGCGGGCCAGTCGGAAAGACGCGGTTTCGTTGTAAGTGATGATCAGGACGAGAGTTCGAAGCCGCCTTGGCCTCAGAATCAATGTGACACCCCATGTAGCATGCTACATTTACGGTGCTTGAAAATGGACCGGATCGGCGTGAAACTGGGCGGTCTATGTCGAACCCTATCAACATCACGACTCAGGAACGTTTTGGCAGGTTGACCGCTTCGTCGGGGAGCAAATGGGAGCCGAAGATGGGGTATTCGCGCGGCGTGAGGTCCGGGAACGTGATCGCTATCACCGGCACGGTCGGCGTGAATTCGGACGGAACGTACCCGAAGTCGATGGGCGAGCAGGCGCAGCGGTCGCTGGATATCGTCCTGGAATCCATCAAAGCCCTCGGCGGAAGGCCGGAGCACGTCATTCGCACGCGGATGTACGTGACCGACGTCAGCAAGTGGGAAGAAGTGGCGCTCGTCCACGGAACGGTGTTCGGGGAAATCCGACCGGCGACCTCGATCGTGGAAGTGCCGCGCCTGATCGATAAAGGCGCGCTGATCGAGATCGAAGCCGACGCGATCGTGGCATAACGCCCCACACGCTGACTCCTGTGGGGTCGGATCCGACCTCGCAGAGGTCGGCGTGTGCGAGCTTTACGAGCGCGTCCCGTTATCGGGAGCGTCCGGTTATGAATCCGTTTTCATCGCGCGACATCGAGTAGCGCGGGGGCCTCGCGGAACTAAAATCGGCTAGTGGAGACGTGTGCCCGCGTCGGATCGCGGTTTTATCGGCGGTCGATTTGGCATACCATGTGAGGAGATCAGGGATTATTATCGTTCGACTCACACAAGAGATGCGTTAAGTGTCTATGTGTTCTGGATCGATAATGATTCAGTGCGGTGCCTTGGCATCGCGGCAGGGATGCCTCTCGCAGGAGAGGCGATCTGGCCGGGTTTCGTGTTGTAATACTGATCGAAGGCGACTAGCTCATGGCCAACGGAATCAATCGCGGTAACGGCGGTGGAACGCAACCTCCCAGCGGCGGAGGCGGATCGAATATGCCCCCCGGCGGAACGGGGGGTGGTGGCGGAGGCTTCCGAGGCCGGCGCATCACGACCTGCTCCTTCTGCGGCAAATCGTCCCGAGACGTAGGCCCGATGGTCGAAGGACCGTCCGACGTCTATATCTGCTCGAACTGCGTCGATCTGGCGCACAACATCATCCGCCAGGAAAAGCGGAAAATGTCGACCAGCCAGCCGCTGTTCAACACCATCCCGGCGCCGAGGCAGATCAAAGAATTCCTCGACGCGTATGTGGTCGGGCAGGATTATCCGAAGCGCGCGCTGAGCGTCGCGGTTCACAATCACTACAAACGGCTGAGCGTCCAGCAGATCGTCGGCGAAGCCGCGCCGGCGGAAGAACAGATCGAACTCGACAAGACCAACGTCCTGCTCATCGGGCCGACCGGGAGCGGTAAAACGCTGCTCGCCCGCACGCTGGCACGCATCCTCAACGTGCCGTTCGCGATCGGCGACGCCACCACGCTGACCGAGGCCGGCTATGTCGGCGAAGACGTCGAAAACGTCCTGCTCCGCCTGCTACAGGCCGCAGATTACGACCTCGAAGCCGCACAACGCGGGATCATCTACATCGACGAGATCGACAAAATTTCCAAGACCAGCGGCAACGTCTCGATCACGCGAGATGTGTCGGGCGAAGGCGTGCAGCAGGCCTTGCTGAAGATGCTTGAAGGCACGGTCGCGAACATCCCGCCGCAGGGTGGGCGCAAGCATCCGGAACAGCAGTACATCCAGATGGACACGTCGCAGATCCTGTTCATCTGCGGCGGCACGTTCGTCGGGCTGGAAGACATCATCAAGAAGCGCCTCGGCAAGCGCATGATCGGCTTCGGATCCGAAGTCGAAACCGCCGACAAACAGCACAGCCGCGGCGAACTGCTGCGACAGGTGCAGCCGGAAGACCTGGTCGAGTTCGGCATGATCCCCGAATTCATCGGGCGTCTGCCCTTGATCAGCACGCTGGAACCGCTGACGGTGGACGTGCTGGTGAACATTCTCACCGAGCCGAAGAACGCGATCACGAAGCAGTACCTCCGCTTCTTCCGCATGGAAGGCAGCGAGTTGGAGTTCACCACCGGAGCCTTGCGGGCGATCGCCCAGAAGGCCCTCAAGCGCGACACCGGCGCCCGCGCCCTGCGAGCCGTGTGCGAAGAGATGATGCTGGAAGTGATGTACGCCCTTCCCGATCAGCCGCAGGGCGTGAAGTACATCATCGACGAAGACGTCGTCGCCGGCCGCAAGCATGTGTTCGCACAACGGCCGGTCGAGAAAAAGAGCGCGTAGGTCTGGTGTCCGCCCCGGGTCTTCCGATAAGCAGGACGCGCCCTATGGTGCAGCCCATGACACCCGAACAGGAGAAGGCGTGGATGGCGGCACGTAAGCGCGCCGGACCAGCGCTCGAGGCGATTCGCCGGCAGGAGTTGCGTTCGCAGGACAATGTTGCCGCGCTGGAAATTCTGACCTTCGACGCGGACTACACCGTGCCGCCGCGCTTGGCGCGGGCGAGTTCGGGCATGGTCGAGATGCAACGGATTCTCGCCAAGGCGGGTCGCCGTGCGTGACGCATCCTGCCGAGCTGGGCACGCACGAAGGTTCAAGGCTCGGAAGGCGCGTCGCCCTTTCGGTCGCTGCGTGATCGCCAGTACCGGAACAGTCGGATGAGATCGAGAACGCCGAAGAGTCCGAGGAGGATGAAGCCAAAGACGATCGCCGTGCGCGTGCCTGGGCCGAGGACTTGCCAGGAGTAGTGGCGCCAGAGATGGAGGGTCAGGCCGTGGTTGGGAAACACCGTGAGCACGACCCAGTAGACGAGTGCGACGATCGCCAGAGCGACTCGCAGATACCCCAGTTCGACTTCAAGTTCACGCCGGATCCGGAGCATGAGATACCAGAATGCTGCCAGCAGCGCGATCGGCGCGAGGCATATTCCGAGTCCGTGGGGACGGAGGAAAAAAATGCCCAGCACCGCGCACAGTCCAACAACCGATGCGGGCGTGAGCGGATGGGCCAGTGCGTCGCAAAACCCGTCCGTCCGCTCGCGACTGCGCTCTTCCGCATCCGCCGCTGGTGGGCGGTAGTCGAGGGGAACGGGTTCGTGGTCCGGGTCGGACATTCCCACCTTCGGTTGTGGCGATCGATCTACTCCGCTTCGGGCTCGGACGACTGGATCGGGCCGACTTTAACGGCGCGGATCGCCATGAACATCGGGATTTCTTTCCGCGCCTGGTTTTCCGCGGCTTGCCTTGGGCCGGGCTGGCTGGTTTTGTGGCTGGGCCATTCTTCGATGGCGTCGATCAGCAGGCCGGCGTTGCGGAGCGATTTTACGTAACTTTCGATCGGTTTGTGGAAACTCCACGTGTAGTGCGACAATTTTCTCCCCGGGTGCGCCACGATCGGCGCCTTGCGCGGGATCAGATACCGATCCACCCGGCGGTACTGCACCTGGGCATCGGCGTCCCATTCCCAGTGCGATTCCTTGGGCCCGCGGAAGGCGGGGTGCATCATGGCGATGACGAATTTCCCGCCGATTTTCAGGGAATTGGCGATGCCTTCGCAGAGGGGCTGGATGGGGTGGATGTTCTGGATCGCCAGCACGCACGCCGCCGAGTCGAACGCCGCCTGCGGGAGGAACTGGCCGAACTTCTTGGCAGCATCGAGGACGAGATACTCCACCAGCTTGATCTGCGCATCGGGCAATTTATCCGAGTGTTCCCGCGCCGCCTGCACGAGTTCCTTCGACGCATCGAACCCGGTGACGCGGACGCCTTTGCTGGCGAGCAATCGCGCCAGCACGCCTTGCCCGCACGCGGCATCGAGCACGCGCTGGCCGGGCTCGGGCTTCAGCAGGCGGATGACGCCGGGGAGGACGACGTGCTGGTGATATTCCGACCCGCCTTCGCCGACGAGCTGGTCATACCAGTCGGC
>JBBQQZ010000332.1:0-4347 GCA_038215325.1 Tepidisphaerales bacterium
GCGATTTTCGTCTGGGCAAAAGCCGCAGTAGAGACGAACGTCAAAGCGATCAATGCAATTAGCGTGTGGCGCATGGGGGTCGTTTCCTTTCTAATTTGGACCGGCACTTTAACAGACACTGCCACGGAAGGCACGTTGGCACACGCATGGAAGTGGAGATCCGTCTGAATCGACGTTTATTAGCCTATAGGCTATAATAGGGGTATACGTGTGGGACGCATCCACCACCGATTTTTTTGACCGATGGTTCGCTGGTCTGGGCGCGGGTCAGGGAAGACATTGCGGCCACCATACTGGTCTTGCGCGCGGTCGGGCCTATTCTCGGACGGCCGTACGTTGATACGTTGAAGGACTCAAAGCACGCCAACTCTAATCTTGTTCAGCTTCGCCGTCGTGCTGATTGGCGTCGGATTCTTTCCCATATCGTTGGTGTGGCTCGTCGCGATCGCACGCGCCAAACTCCTGCGGAGATTGGCCGCCGCGTGACCACGCGATTTTTTTCGGAATTTTCTTCCCCGCGCTGCGCGTTTGTCGCGACAAATGCGCAGCGCGGGGGGTTTATATGGAGAGACCGCGCGCATCGCGTGTGCGGGAAAGCTCTTTGACATGTAGATAGCGGAACACTCCAAATGTAGCGCGCTACATCGGTTTTGGAGCGTCGGCGAACGTAAGTGCTGTTGCGGCCGATGGCCCGGAAATTCACGAGATGTGACGAATGTAGCGCACGTCAATCGGCCGATGTGCGTTGGTCAGGGCGTGAAGCCGAGGGAGAAGCTGATGAGCTGGGTGTCGTCTTTGTCGGCTTCGGTAATGGGGATGGCGAAGTCGATGGCGATCGGGACTTGGCCGAGGACGGGGAGGGTGATGCGAACGCCGGCACCGATGCTGCTGCGGAGGGTGCCGAACTCGAAATCGGATTCGACCATGCCCACGTCGGTGAAGACCACGCCCCTAAGCAGTTCTTCGACGACGGGGAAGCTGATTTCGGCGGTGCCGGTGATGCTGAAATCGCCGCCGATGCCGTCGTCGTCCGGGCCGGAACGGGGGGTGATTCCGCGGAACGCGAAACCGCGCACGCTGTTGATCCCGCCAGCGTAGTACTTCTCGAAGAATGGCGAATCGCCGGAGATGTAGCCGATGTCGCCGTGCAGGGTGAGGATCGTTTTGCGGTCGATCAGATCCTCATAGAGCGTGAAATACACGTCGTGGGCGGCATTGAAGCGCTGGAAGGTGTAGTCGCCGCCGAGGGCGCCGAACGATTCCCATGAGAACTGCGTGTTGGTGCCCTTGCTGGGCAGCGCGCCGCCGGTGGTGGTATCTCGGCGGACGGAGAGCATGACGCTGGTGAGGCCGTGCTCGCCGTTTTCTTCAAGGATTTCGGTCGCGCGGATCGGTTTGTCTTCGATCTGGTTGATGTCGACGTTTTCAAGCCGCAGCGCGACCGATGCCGACCAGAAATCGTCAAACCGGTGCCCGAAGGCGACTCGCGCGCCGTATCGGTCGTCGTTGTAGACGTCGCGGACGCGGGTGCGCAGGTACAGATCGCCGCTGAAGCTGTAGGGCTGATCGAGGATCCAAGGCTCGACGAAGCGGATGCTGGCGTTGGTGGTCGTTGTGCCCGGTTCGAAGCTCAGGCGCAGCGTTTGCCCGGCACCGACTAGCGAGCGATCCGAGCGCAGGTCGGCGAAACTTGCCGGCCAGTTGGTGATGTCGAAATTCTTCTGCGTGTACGTGATATTGCCCGCGATGCCGCCATTCGAGTTCACGCCGGCGCCGAAGGTGAGCGTGGCGGTGCGGGCTTCCTGCACTTCGATCAGGATGTCGCGCGAATCCGGGTCAGAACCGATCGGCGTGAGCTTCACGCCCTGAAACAGCGGCGTGCCACGCAGGCGTTCGGTGGCGTCCTGGATCTTGCCCGAATCGTAAAGCTGTCCTGGCGCGACGCGAAGTTCGCGGAGAATGACTTTGTCCTGCGTTCGCGTATTGCCGCGGGGGAGGATTTGTCCGATGCGGAATGGCTTGCCTTCGGCGATCTCGTAGACCAGCTCGGCGCGTCCCGGTTCGAGACGGAAGACGGGCTTGGCGTCGATCCGCAGGTAGTCCTTGTCCTGCGAGCCGGGCTGATAAATAAAGCCCAGCGGGGAATAGTCGCGGACGAACTTGCGGGTGTCGCGCTCGACCAGTTCGCTGTCGTAGGCCATGCCCTCGGTCAGCTTCATATTCTCCCGCAGCTTCGCTTCGCTGACGGCGGAGTTGCCCTTGAACGTGACCTTTTCGATCGTGTACCGCGGGCCTTCATCGACGACGAAATCGATCTGCACTTCGGACTGGTCCGGCGACACGATGATCTTGCGGCCGACGCGGGCGTCGAAGAAGCCCTTTTGCTGGTAGAACTTTCTCACCGAGGCGACGTCATCTTCCACCGTGTCGGGCGAATAAGTTCCCTCGCGGAAGATCCAGATCCACGTGCGGGTCTTGACCTGGTCCTCCAGCTTGTTGTCGCTGAAGGTTTTGTTGCCCTTGAAGGTGATATTTCGGATGCGGACGGACGGGCCTTCGACGATATCGAACTGGAGTACGCCGCTCTTGGCGAGCAGATCGCTATCGACACTCACGGCGGCGAGTGGGAAGTTCTTGGCGCGGTAGAGTTGTTCGATCCGCCTGCGGGCCTGGGCGATGCGGAAGGGATCGATCGCCTGGCCTTTTTCAAGGTCGATGACCGCCCGGATATCGTCGTCGGTGATGTCGCTCGGCCGCTTGTTGATGCGGATGTCGGCGATCTGCTTCTGCTCGGCGACATCGAAGATGACGATGACGCCGGTCTGCGTCGGTTCGACCTTGGCTTCGACATTGCTGAATCGGCGCAGGCCGAAGATGCGCTTGTAGTCTTCCTGGACGGTGGCGGGGTCGAACTTGTCGCCTTCGCGGGTGCGGACGACGTTGAGGATCGACGCGGTCAGCACGTTGGTATTGCCGATGACGCGAACGCCCTCGACCGTACGGCCTTTGAGGTCCGCCGCGACCGTGACATCCCTCGATCCCGCCGCCGGGGGAGGTGGCGCGGACTGCGCGAGCAGATCGGGAGTGCCCATCAAGAGCACCGAAGCAGCCGCGAGTGGGATGGCGTTACGTGCCGAGAGAAAAAGACTCATGGAATTGAGGCGGAGTTTAGCGGTGGTGGGGGATATGTCAAAAAGGAGGGCGTTGCGTATGGACATGTTGAGCGATAAATCGCACCCTACAGCGATGCTCGACCTGAAGACCTTCGACGCCGTCCTGCTCGATCTGGACGGCACGATCTGGCACGAAGACGTGCCGCTGCCCGGCGCGGTGGAACTGGTGACCGCGATCGCGAAGCGGGGGCAGAAATTCGGATTCGTCAGCAATTCCGGTTCGTCGCCCGCTCGGGTGATCGAACGCCTCGCCGCGATGGGGATCGTCGCCGGCGAGCCGCAGGTGCTCACCGCCGCAGGGGCGGCGTGCGATTTTGTGCTGGAACAGGTGGGGGAGGGGTCGCGCGTGTTCAACGTGGCGAATGAGTCGGTGCATGAATTATTGAGCGGCAAGGTAAAGTGGGTGGAATCGGAGGATGA
Organism: Tepidisphaerales bacterium; assembly: GCA_038215325.1. GTDB lineage: Bacteria > Planctomycetota > Phycisphaerae > Tepidisphaerales > Tepidisphaeraceae > BPJO01. The sequence goes on from JBBQQZ010000332.1 coordinate 3,594, forward strand.
GCCCTGCGACGCGGTGATGTCTGCGGGAATCGCGAATCCTCGATTCATCACGACCGCACGTTTGCAGACGGCGCTGCGGTTATTGATGCGGGGCTCGAAACTGATCGGGCTGTGCAACGACCGGGCGTACCCCACGCCGCGCGGGTTTGAGATCGGCGCGGGCGCGGTCACCGCGATGCTCGCCTATGCCGCCAGCGCCGTCCCCACGTTCTGCGGCAAACCCGAGGCGTGGTTCTTTCTCGATCTTTGCAAGCATCTGAACGTCGACCCCCGCAAATGCGTGCTGATCGGCGACAACCTCGAAGCCGACGTCGCCGGCGCGAAGCGCGTCGGGATGAAAGCCGTGCTGACGCTGACAGGCCTTGCGACCCGCATCACCGCAGACGCGGCACCGACCGACCAGCGCGCCGATCGGCTCGTCACCGACCTGCGCGAACTCGTTTAGCGCCGCACCTTGCTGCGGGTTTAGGCGGGCGCCGAATCCAGGCGCGGTTCGTCGTGCCGCGCGTAAGGCGAGGGCACGAGCGGGAAAACGCAGACCACGGTCGTTCCGCGGCCGACCGTGCTTTCGAGCGTCAAATGGCCGGAGAGCGCGTGGGCGGCGTGCTTTACGATCGCCAGGCCCAGGCCCGTTCCACGGCCAACCGAACTGCTCCGCGCCGCATCGACCTGATAGAATCGCTCGAACACCCGCTCCAGATGCTGAGGCGGAATGCCGATGCCGCTGTCGGCGACGCGCAGCTTGACCGTCTCG
>JBBQQZ010000333.1:0-4337 GCA_038215325.1 Tepidisphaerales bacterium
AGACCCATCGCGGCCGGCGAATCGAACGACGCAGTCAAGCTCATTCGTTACGCCCCCTTCATCCGACCCGGTAGGGTGCGTCTTTGACGCACCGTCGTCGCGCGACACGTGCGAACGGTGCGTTGGAAACGCACCCTACAATACTTTCGCTCGGCATCGTCCGCCGTTTCCCGATTCATTCAAAATGTGGTTCGCGGGGCGGGGGATATCAATTAGGGAATCCGTCTGCGGAAAATTATCACGTGGGGCTCGCGCGAGTGGAATCACTTTCGCCGATGCCGCGGGCGCGGATTTTGGAAGATTTTTTTTGCTCGGCGCTGCGCGATTGTCGTGACAAACGCGCAGCGCGGCGGTCTGTATAGAGGACAACATCGTGCCGACAAAACCGACAACGCCGCGGCGCGTGCTCCGCGGGGGGTATGTGCTTGCGCGCCCGTTATGCGGGACGAGGAGGGGACATATGCACGGCGGGAAATGTAGCAAATGTAGCACGCGCGCAACGGCGGCTCGGGGGCGTTTGAGAGCGGCACGGCCGCAAGCGATGGCCGGGCGGAGGGTTAGGATCGAAGCGGTTGCGGCAGGGGGATGTGTCCCAAATGTAGCATGCTACATTTGGGACACAAACGCGCGGCCGGTGGAGAGGTTATGAACTTTTGGAGTATGCACCGCCGCGTGAATGCGAATGTAGCGCGCTACATTGCGGTTTCGAGTCGCGTGATCGCGGGTTCAATGGATGTCAGTCGCAGGCGGATCGGACGCGCCCTGCATCCGAAAGCCCCGGCGGGTATACTCCGACGAGTCCAGCGGACACGGATGTCCAACACCGTAGCGAAACCATCTTCAACGTCGTTCCTTCGCCACGCCCGGCTGATCAGCGCGTTCACGCTCCTGTCGCGATTGATGGGCCTGGTGCGAGAAGTGGTGGCCGGGCACTATTTGGGGACCGGACTGGTCGCCTCGGCGTTTACGGTCGCGTTCACGATCCCGAACCTGTTCCGCAAGCTATTGGGAGAAGGCGCGCTTTCGCAGGCATTTATCCCGCTGTACGCGCAGGCGGTGCAGCGGGGATCGACCGAGACCGGCGACGCCCCCGCCACCTTCGCGGCGGCGAGCGTGAAGCTGCTGGCGATGATCCTGGTCGGAATCACGATCGTCGGGGAGATCATTCTCGGCGCTCTGATCTTCACCATCGACGACGTCGCCAGACCCGACCGGCTGCTGATGCTGAAGTTCACCGCAGTCATGCTGCCGTACGTCATGCTCGTGTGCGGCGGGGCCTTCCTGGCGGCGATCCTGCAAGTCCACAAGCGCTTCGGCGTGCCGGCGTTTGCGCCGGTCATCCTGAACGTGATCCACATCGGCGTGGTGTTCGCCGGTGCGTGGTTCCTGGGATTGCACGGCAAGGACGAGTTATCGCCGCGCGTGATCGAACAGCAGACGCAGCTTGCGTTCATGCTGGCAGTCGCGGTGCTGGTGGCGGGCGCGTTACAGGTGCTGATCCTGTGGCCGGTGCTGAAGGCGGTCGGATTTCAACTGCGTCTGTCCGCCAAAGCCTGGACACCCGACACGCGTCAGATGCTGCGGCTCTCCATCCCCGTCGCGATCGGCGCCGCCGTATTGCAGACGAGCGTGCTACTGGACAAGGCAATCAGTTACGGGCTCATGCAAGGCGACGGTTACACACACTTCTCGCTCTTCGGCTACCTGATCGCGTACCCGATGGAACTGGGCGCGACGCGACGGCTGGATCTGGCGCAGTTGATGTATCAGTTCCCGCTGGGGATTTTCGCGATCGCCCTCGCCACCGCGCTCTTCCCCAGCCTGGCCGCCGGCGCGATCGACAAGGAGCGGGAGGCATTCAAGCGGATCACGCGGCAAGGCGTGGAAGCGACACTGTGGGAAGGCCTGCCCGCGAGCGTGGGCTTAATCCTCGTCGCCGAGCCGGCGGTGCGGTTGCTGTTCCAGCACGGGCAGATCACGGCGCACGATGCGTCGCTGATCGCCTACAGCACCAGGTTTTACGCTGGCGGAATATGGGCGTATTCGCTTTTACAGGTGATCAACCGCGCGTACTACGCGTTGCACGACACTCGCACGCCGCTGATCGCGGGCGTCTTGAATATCCTTGTGAACCTGGCGGTGGAGTTGCCGCTGATCTGGGTGATGGGCGAAGCGGGGATGGCGGTGGGAACGCTGGTGAGTTTTTCGATCCAGGCCGCGATCATGCTGTGGCTGCTGAACCGCCGCGTGGGCGGGCTGGACCTCGGGCCGTCGTTCGTGGTGATCGCCAAGCTGATGTTAGCGACGTGCCTGATGACCGCCGCGTGTCTGGCGATCCGCTACTCCCCGCTTTACCCCACGGGCGACACCCGCGCGATCTGGCTGTCGCAACTCCTCGTCATCGCCTGCTCCGGCACCCTGATCTACATCATCGCCTGTCGAATCCTCGGCGTGAATCGACCGAAGCGGAAGTGATGCGCTATCGCGGCTTCCAGACCGTGATACCGGGGAGCGGCTCAGATGGTTGTCAAATCCCAGCTCATCTTCGACGTGCTGAGCAACTGTCCCACGAACTCTTTCAGCTTCGTCACCGGGCATTCGCGCGGGACGCCCAGGACCAAAGTCATGGTGGTGTTGCCGTCAGGTTCGGAGTGGGTTTCGATGTTGTCGACATTGACGCTGAGGACGCGCAGCAGGTGCGACAGTTTTTTCAACACGCCGACGTGCTCCGGGCCGCAGGCGACGAGCTTGTACATGTGCTTGGCGCGCGTCGCGGTCTCGCCAGCGGGTTTGACGGTGATGCGAAGGCCGCTGTAACTGGCGAGTTCGGCGAGTTGGTGCTCCATCGCCTGCTCGCTGCTCGAGCCGATCCGCACGAGCACCAGCATCGCAAAGCTGCCGGCGACATCGACCGAGCGAAGGTCGATGATATGCCCGCTATTTCGCTGAATCACCCCACACACGTCGTCCAGGATGCCCGGCCGATCTTCGCCAGTGATAATGACCAGCCAGGGGGTTCCATCCATTGTGTGCTCGATCCCACCAGCGTACCCCACAAGCACCCCAGATCAAAACCCCGCCCGTACGGCCGATCGTTTCAGCGTCACTCGCCTTTCATTTCGACTGAAAGGGTTCGATAAACACCACGATTTTCCATAGACTTTGAACGTCATGAGCAAGCTGTCGTTCCCAATCGATCCCGTCCTCACCGGCCAAGCCCGCCTAACCGAAACCCAGGCGCTGGAACTGCACGCCAAGGCGTCGCTGCACGACCTCGGCCAGTGGGCGCACGCGGTCACCCAGCGACTGCACCCGCAGGACACGCGCACCTACGTCATCGACCGCAACATCAACTACACCAACGTCTGCACCGCCAAGTGTACGTTCTGCGCCTTCCGCCGCGATCATGAAGACACCGACAGCTACACGCTGTCCTACGACACCATCGGCGAAAAAATCCGCGAACTCGTCTCCATCGGCGGCACGCAGATTCTCATGCAAGGCGGGATGAACGACGCCCTGCCGATCGAGTGGTACGAAGACCTGCTGCGGTACATCCGCTCGACGTTCCCGACCGTTCATATCCATGCGTTCAGTCCTCCCGAGTTCGTGGAGTTTGAGCGGTTCTTCAACCTGGACGTTCGCGACGTTATTCGCCGATTCAAAGCCGCCGGCCTGCACACCATCCCCGGCGGCGGCGGGGAGATCTTCGGCAACCGCGTGCGCCGGCGCATCGGCATCGGCAAATGTTCTGGAGACGACTGGCTCCGCGTCATGCGCGTCGCCCATGAAGAAGGAATGAACACGAGCTGCACGATGCTGATCGGGCATATCGAGTTCGTTCGCGAGCGCATAGAGCACATGGCGTCGCTGCGGGATATGCAGGACTATGCGCTCTCACTCGGGAGTCGCGGGTCGGAGGTCGGGGGTCGGCGTGCCGAGTCACGACACCCCGGCGTGTTTGAGAAATCCCCCTACACGCCCCACGACCCACAACCCACGACCTACGGTGCTTACACCGCCTTCATCCACTGGCCGTTCCAACGCGAGAACACGCCGCTCGGTCGCGCCAAGGAGTGGGTCGAGGCGACGTACGGCGCGTTCGACGAATCGACCAACGACGACATCCTCCGCGGCCGGGTCGTGCGAATGGCGGGGGCGGAGGAATATCTCCGCATGCTCGCGATCGCGCGATTGTTCTTCGACAACATCCCCAATCTCCAATCGTCCTGGGTCACCATGGGCCCGAAGATCGGCCAGCTCGCGCTGATGTTCGGTGCCAACGACATGGGCAGCGTCATGATGGAAGAGAACGTCGTCAGCGCCGCCGGAACGAC
>JBBQQZ010000334.1:0-4324 GCA_038215325.1 Tepidisphaerales bacterium
AGCTGATCGACGCAGACGAGCGTGAACGACCAGCTCATATACTCCACGATCGGCCGCAGGCCGACGGTCGCGGCGCCGATGCCAAGACCGGAGAACCCCGACTCGCTGATCGGCGTATCGAGGATGCGATCAGGCCCGAACTTCTCGAGCATCCCCTTGGACACCTTATAAGCGCCCTGATACTGGCCGACTTCCTCACCCATGAGGAACACGTTTTCGTCGCGTTCCATCTCTTCGGTCATGGCGTCGCGGAGGGCTTCACGGAATTCGATGACTGGCATTTTGATTCCTCTTACTTGCTCACGGCCGGCGATTCCTCGATCCGGGCAATATCAGATACCTTGAAATGGACCATCGACTCGCCGCAGTCCACCACCGTCGCCTCGGTCCGTCCCCAACCCACTGACAGCCGGTCGGGAACCTGCAAACGCCTGCCGCCTTGCAACTCGATCGAGAACGGAACGAACGGCGTCGCCCGCTTCAGTCGATAAAGCCGATCCTTAACCGAATTTGATTCAGCTTCACTCATGCTCGGCCTTCTGTTCATCGTGGCGCTGCCGGACAAATACAACCTGATTGGCGCGAATCACATCGATCGCATCGGATTTTGCATCGTACACGGTCACGACATCCGGCCCCATCACAAGCAAAGACGGATTCGTAATTCTGAACCGGTCGCCACTGGTCACGACAAGATCAAGCGGAACGAATGGATCGGTTCTCAGCATGCGGTCCAGTTCGCCGCGAAAGCCGAGCTTGTCGTGATCGCCTTCTGCCATTTCTGTTCCGTTCACCCCGGCTGATACGGATACGTCTCCGCCAGCACGTCGTTCCAACGGTCTTCTAACGGCGGATGCGGGTCTTGGTCGGCCTGGTCGGCGGCCTGGGTGATGATCTCGCTGACTTCTTCTTCCATCGCTTCGTACTGCTCTTTGTGGATCAGGCCCTTTTTCATCAGCCGTTCTGAATAAAGCTGGATCGGGTCGCGCTGGCGGGCGCTTTCCTGCTGTTCCTTCGTGCGGTAGGTCGCCATGGAGTCGGACATCGAGTGCCCGCGGAAGCGGAAGGTGTTGGCTGAGACGTAGGTCGGGCCTTCGCCTTTTCGACACCGTTCGACGGCCTTGCCGATGTCGTTGATAAAAATATCGACGTCGTTGCCATCGACATTAATAGTCGGCATGTTGTAACCAAGTCCGCGCTTCGCCAAGTCCGTTTCAGCAGAATGGCGATGGATTTCAGTACCCATCGCCACGCCGTTGTTCTCAATCATGAAGATAATCGGAAGCTTCCAGAGCGACGCGAGGTTCAACGACTCGTTATGCGTGCCTTGGTTGATCGCCCCGTCGCCGAAGAGGCATACGGTGAATCCGCCGGTTTTCTTGTACTTCTGCGCGAATGCAAACCCAGTCCCCAGCGGCAGTTGTCCGCCGACGATGCCGTGCCCGCCCATGTTGCCGACCGAGGCGTCGAAGAAGTGCATCGAGCCGCCCTTGCCCTTCGAGCAGCCGGTCGCCTTGCCGAACAGCTCTGCCATCGCGACGCGCGGGTCCATCCCCAGCGCCAAGCTATGGCCGTGACAACGGTAGCCGTTGATCAGGTAGTCGCGGTTCTTGTCGAACAGCGCCGCCAGACCCACCGAGATCGCTTCCTGCCCACTATAAAGGTGGCAGAACCCGCCGATCTTCTGGCCTGGTTTGGTGTATTCCTGGTAGGTACGTTCCTCAAAACGCCGGATCAACAACATCATTCGAAGTCGTTGTCGCTCTACATGCCCATCAGTCGACGATCTCGCCTTCGCCGGCGCGACCGCTACGTCAGCAACTGCCATTGGTGTGTGCTCCACTCGTGTATCGGTTGGTTAACCGTTGTGCTCAATCCACGGGGTAACGGTTGCCCCGAGCGAGCACACGGATACTAGGTTAAAACGCCGGCGGGTTCAAATCGCCGCACCTCGATGTGCGTAACTCCTTCCACCATCGGAGTTTCGCGTCCCGCCGAAGCTGGATTGTCCGATCTTCGCCGCGCTCACGGCCTGCGAGAAAACTCCTCCATCAACACCTTCTGCCCCTCCGTCGGAGCGCCGGCGGGTTGTTCGACCTTCGGATCGGAGCCGACTTCCACGTTCCACCCGTGCCATTCGCGGAAGGCGTGGTAAGCCCCGTCCCAGCCGTAATCCTCGAAGACTTCGATGCAGTCCTTCGAATTGTTGGCGGCGCGACTGCCCGGCAACCCCCCTGCCCGGGACCGTCTATCCGCCATCTCGACAACGCATCCGCGTCGTCGAAGTTCTCCCGCACCACCACATCTCCCTTCTGCGGGGCTGCCAGCGTGGTCGAGGCGATCAGGAGCGAAGCAATCCAGCTAAAGGTGATTCGGCGCAAACCCCTATTAGCCTGAATCGGACCCGGTGTTGACGGCATTACCCCGCTGTTTCGATCAGCGACACGGTGTCGCGGCGCGTCGGGTCGGTGAGGTTCGCGGCCGTGATCGCCAGATCGTCCACCCGGAACGCCGTCTCGCCTGCGAATATACCGCGAACGTCGTACGCGGCGGCGTTGCCTTTCAGCGACAGCACCGAATCAATGCCGGCAGTCGTGCTGATCTTCAGCACTTCGAGCGTCGTGCCGCTATCGTCCGACAGCGGGATCGCCAGCAGGCCGGTCTCAGGAACGTAGGTGAACGCCAGGTGATCGTGCGCCGCGTTCGAATAGCTCCACTTTTCGCCCAGGTTTTGCGTATCGATGCGGATCGGTTTGGCCGGATTGCTGACGTCGAACAGCGACACCTGCGCCCCGTCGGCCGTGCCGTTTCCGTCGTCGTCGCGCTGGCCGACGCCGATCAGGTGGGTCTCGTCGATCGGGTGCAGGTACGTCGAGAACCCGGGGATCTTCAGTTCGCCGAGCAACTTCAGATCGTCCGGCGTGCCGAGATCGGCGACGAAAAGCGGGTCAATGGTCTCATACGTCACAAAATACGCGCGATCGCCGACGTAACGCGTGGAGAAAAGCGTCTCGCCGGGCGCGATCCCGGTAAGCCGATCGATCGCGACGAGCGTATCGCCGGTGTCGTTGAGCATCGTGAGCGTGGTCGATCGCGCGACATTACCCGCGCCCCACCCGTTCGACGTCACCGCCAGTTGTCCGCCTGCGGTTTCGTGGAGCGCGAACTGGCTGTTCACCTGGCCATCCACCGTCCCGCGGCCGTCATAAACGACCTGATCGTTCTGCACCGACAGCTTGGTGATGACCGTGCCCTGACCCGTCGCATCGCCTTGCGTGAGGTAGATGCTCGTCCCGCTCATGTAGATCTGATTCGCGTACGTGTCCGCGAGCGTCAGCGACGACACCGGTGCCTGGCCGGCGTTGACGGTGTCGATAATCGATACGCTCAACTGCGAATTCGCTTCGCGCACCGATCCCACCACCGACAGCGTCTGCCCCGTCTCCGAAAGTGATCCGCTGACCACGCGCTTTCGCCGCGTGGCGGTGTAGCCCGGGCCGGCTTCCAGCGATTCCTGTCGCACGCGAGCGACAAACGCCGCTTCGGCCTGGGGAATGAAGAAGCCCTCCATCTGGTCGCCTTGGACGCTCGGGCTCGCCACCCATTCGTTGGTTACGAGATAAACCTTGCCGCCAACGTGCCGCGAGCTCTCGTAGTCGCCTTCGATCGACGTCGCGCCAAGCCGAACCGGCGCGGCAGCGTCAGAAACATCGAACGTGGTGACGACCGTTTCGACATTGGTCGCACGCCAATAGGAGTACATCGCGGTGAACGAGCCATCGGTGCTGGTTTCTCCGCCGAGCGATCGCGTGGAGATGACGGTCAGCCGGCCGCCGTCGAGATACAGGCCTCGGATGTGCCCGTCGACCGGCGTCGTGGAAACGACCTTTAGATCGGCGGGGTTGCGGATGTCGGTGATGACGAGTTTGGAACCGATCGCCTTGTAGATGTACGCGCCGTCGGTTTCAAGCAGGTCGGCTTCATCGATCCCCGCCACCTGCGTGTTGGTCTGGCTGACGTACGCATCGGCGGTGGACGCCATCCCGCCGGTGCTGGCCCAGAACGTGTTGCGCGAGCCCCACACCCTGCTCCAGCCGAAGCTGGTCGATGAACTGGTCTGGCTGTCGACGTACGTCTGCTTCGCGAACTCGTCGGGATTGTTCTTCCAATCGACGACCGCGCTGGCGACCGCGACCGTATCATTCGCCGCAGCGGTGATCGAATCCTGCCGCTGTTCGCGTGTCAGCAGGTCCGCGCCCTTCCCGCCAACGAGCGTGTCGCGCTCCCCATTGCCCGCGAGCTGATCGCGACCCGCCCCGCCTTC
>JBBQQZ010000335.1:0-4298 GCA_038215325.1 Tepidisphaerales bacterium
CGAAGGCGGTCTGCATAACGCGCTGGGTGGTGTATGATCCCAGGTCGACGATGACAGAGACTTTGTACGGTTAGGACTGGGCATTGCGGAGTAGTGGCTGTAAAAGAATGGTGGCCTCAGTTGTAAGCCCGGACGATTCTATCTGCGTGAGGCATGGATGCGAAACACGCTTGCGATTCTGATTTTTGTTCTTTTTTGTAGTCTGCTCGCCGGTTGCGAATCGCAACCCAAGGCGACCGAGCTGGATCGGGCGCGCGACGCGCTGGTTTCGCGAGACTACAGCAGCGCTGAAACCGGTGCCCAGACCTACCTCGCCCGCGACCCCGACGGGCCTCGGGCGGCCGAGGCGTACTATATCCAGGGTCGGGCGCTGGAGGACGCGGTGGCGGTCAACGCCCAGCAGGCGCGTGAGAATCTCCAAGCCGCCCGCAATGCGTACATCAATGCGCTCAAGGCTGTAACGATCGACAGGGCGCTCGAAGGCTTGATCCGCGCCAGCCTCGCGGACGTCGCGTACTGGCAGGACGATTTTGCGACCAGCGCCGAGCAAGGCCAGGCGGCGTACGCGATGCTCGAAGAACCGAACGCCAAGGCGTGGACGCTCTACCGCACCGGCGTCTCCCAGCAACGACTCGGGCGTTTCGAGGACGCGGACAAGACTCTGCGCATGGTCCAGGAATACCACCTCGGCAGCGAACCGGCGCAACGCGCCGTCGCCCGGATTGGCGTGCGCGGGTTTAACATCCAAGTCGCGACCTTCGCCAATGCTGCCGCCGCAGACACGGTCGTCGCCAATCTGCAAAAGCAAGGCTACGCCTCCTCCAAGCGATCAACGGGCAACAAGACCGTCATCTTCGCCGGCCCGTACAAATCGTGGGGTCAGGCGTCGAACGCGCGGGCGCGGTTGCTTGCGACGTATCCGGACGCGCTGATCGTGCCGTAAATCACACCTTCGCAAGCACTTGGGCGGCGAAGTCCGCGTCCGTACCGGTCAGCGGTGGGACGCAGGGGCGGGTGTAGTCGATGTTGTCGAAAGCCCCTTCCTCGTAGGTCTGATTGAGCACCGCCTGAAGATCGAGCGTGATGTCGGCATCGGTGTAACGCAGCGGAATGCGGATCGTCGGCAAACGTTGTTCGAGTCGAACCGGATAAAGTTCGTATCGCTTGCCGCCGACCGCGCGGAAGGTGCAGATGATGTAGGTGCTCTGCATTCTCGGTTCCAGGCGGTCAGCCGGGTAGTAGACCACGTGCTTACCTGTCCGCACCAGATCGATTTCAACCAGATTCACGTTTGCCCGGATGCAGTCATACTGCTTTCGGATGTACTGATCTCGGCCATCGCCGGAGAGTTTGTTGCTGGGGGAGACGAACTCGATGACCGTAACGACGTCGCCTCCTGCGCTGTCGGTGATGGCGATGAACCGTTGCGGAAGCGCCTCGGCGGGAATCACGATGGGCTCGGCAACGGCGGTGGAGCCGGCAGAATTGACCGTGCGTGGGCCGCGATCGCTGAGGAAGACATCGCCTCGGAAACTATGAGGCGATTCGAACGGCTGTTCGACGATCAACCGTTCTTCCACTCTCGCGACAAGCCCCGAACCGGTCAATTGTCGCTGAAGAAGCGAGCGGCTGTGCGTAATGAGCGTGCTATGCACGTCCGGCCAGAACGGCTCAAGGTACGGGTCCATGCCGGGGAAGGGAATGGGCATAAATGAAGTATATCAGGATGGCGTCGGAGTTCGCATCATTTCTCCGGCACGAACTTCATCGCTGCGGAGTTCATGCAGTAACGTTTTCCGGTGGGTGCCGGTCCGTCGTCGAAGACATGACCGAGGTGGCCGCCGGAGCTGGCGTCGAGGACTTCGACCCTGCCCGATCCGTCGGGTTCGACGCGCAGGATCACCGCTTTTTCGTCGATCGGTTTCGTATAGCTCGGCCAACCTGTGCCGCTGTCGTACTTGTCCTTTGAACTGAACAACGGCGCGCCCGTGGCGGCCGAGACGTAGGTGCCCTTGCCTTTGAAGTCATTGAACTCGTTCCGAAACGGCCGTTCCGTGCCAGCTTCGAACATGACGTGGTACGTCATCTCGGGCAGGATTTTTTTCCACTCGTCTTTCGTTTTCTGCACGGGAAACGTTGTCGGCTGGGTCGTCGCCGGGTCGTTCGATGCCGAGACGGTTGGTTCGCAACCGAGGATAAGACTTCCGAGCAGCACGAATGGGAGGGATTGCTTCAGCATAGGTTTTTCCGTGACGAAGTTTAGCCGCACACGAAGTAGGCGTCATAAAAACGCTTACTCCGTGCGCGGCTCAGCAGAATTTCGGATGCGTTCCGGCTTATTTGGCCGGGGGCATCACGACGGTGTCGATCCAGTGGATCACGCCGTTGGAAGCGATGATGTCGGTCTTGATGACCTTCGCGTCGTTGACCGTGACGGTGGACCCATCCACCTTCACCGCGAGCGGCGCGCCGTTGGCGGTGCTGAGGCTCATCGTCTTGACGTCAGCGGCCTTGATCGCGTCACCGGCGTGAACGTGATAAAGCAGGATCGACTTCAGCTTTTCCTTGTTTTCTGGCTTGAGCAGGCTTTCGACCGTGCCGGCGGGCAGTTTGTCGAACGCGGCGTTCGTGGGCGCGAACACCGTGAACGGGCCTTTGCCCTTGAGTGTTTCGACGAGGCCAGCGGCCTTGATCGCCGCGACGAGGGTCGTCACGTCACTCATCTCCGCCCCGACGGCGGTTTCGATGATGTCGCCTTTAGCGGCATCCTTGTCTTTCATGCCTGCGTGCGTGCCCGGGGGCATATCGGGCTTGTCTTCTGCCATCAGCGTTACACCGCTGAAAGTAAGCATGGAAATGGAAGCGACACACAGTGAACTGCGGATAGAACGCAACATAAACGTCTCCTTGAAAAGGGTTACACAATCTACTTCAACAATTTGGCCAGAACGATCGGGCCCAATCGTCTGGCGGTTCGTGTAACGATATGCCGCTCGATCCCCAAAGACTCATTTTTCCTTTCATAAGAAAAAACAAAAATTAGTCCTTGCCCGAAGCGACCGACCAAACATAGTGTCACCTTCTGGTTTCCCAGTCGGTTGGCTTGTCGCCTGGCGTGGGCATACTCCTTTTTTCAACGGCGTTCAGGTCAGCTTTTTCAGGAACGCCGCAATGCGGTCGATTCCCTTGTCGATCTGCTCCATGCTGGTTGCAAAGCTTAAACGCACGTGCGTGTCGAATCCCGAGTCGTTTCCGGGCACAACGGCGACGTGATCGGATTCCAGCAGGATGGACGAAAAGCTGATCGCGTCGGTGATCCTCTGGCCGTTCAGGGACTTGCCGAAGTAGGCGCTCACGTTCGGAAAACAGTAGAACGCGCCCTGCGGTTTTACGCAGATGACGTTGGGGAGCGCCGAGAGGCGCTTCCACATGTGCTCGCCGCGTTTTTCGAATTCCTTGCGCATGGTTTCGATCGCTTCTACCCCGCGCGGGTCATTTAGCGCCAAGGCGGCCGGTGCCTGGGTGAAGCTGGTGACGTGGCTGGTCATCTGGCTTTGCAGCTTGTTGATCGCATCAATCGCGTCTTTGGGCCCGCCGATGTATCCGACGCGCCAGCCGGTCATGGCGAAGCTCTTGGAATGACAGTTGAAGGTCAGCGTGCGATCCAGCAGGTCCGGGTGCAGCGTCGCGAAACTGACGAATTGCAGCCCGTTATACAGCAACTTTTCGTAAATTTCGTCTGCGAACACGATCACGTTCTTGTGTTTCACGATCACGTTTGCCAGCGCCTTGAGTTCGTCCGGCGAATACGCGATGCCGCTGGGGTTGCTCGGCGAATTGATGAGCACCACCTTCGTCTTCGGCGTGATGGCCTTATCCAACTGCTCGGGCGTGAGCTTGAAGCCCTTGGACTCGTCCCCCGCGACGATCACCGGCACGCCGCCGGCGAGTTTCACCTGTTCGGGGTAGCTGACCCAGAACGGGGACGGGATGATCACCTCGTCGCCGGGGTTGATGAGCGCCATGAACGCCATGTACAGGCAGTGTTTCCCGCCAGCGCCGGTGGTGATGTTTTCGGACTTGTACGGGAGATTGTTTTCGCGGTTGAACTTGTCCGCGATCGCCTGCTTGAGTTCGGGATAGCAGGGCGTCGGGGTGTACTTGGTGACGCCCTTATCCAGCGCGGCCTTGGCGGCTTCCTTAATGAAGGCGGGGGTATCGAAGTCGGGCTCGCCTGCGCCGAAGCCGACGACATCAACGCCGGCCTTCTTCAGCGCGTTCGCCTTGGCGCTCACCTT
>JBBQQZ010000336.1:0-4295 GCA_038215325.1 Tepidisphaerales bacterium
GGGAGTTGGGTGTGGAGTTGATCCTTGCGGGTTCTCCGCAGGCGAAGGGCCGGGTCGAGCGTCTTTGGGGTACGGCCCAGGACCGGTTGGTGAATGAGCTTCGACTGGCCGGTGCCCGGACGATCGAGGAGGCGAACGTGGGCGTGCAGACGACGCGTCAACCCATCCCCGGCGCAAGGCCGTCATCCCGCCGAACCGGACATTTTAACTTTGTTGAAACACCGGACATTTTTATTTGGGTTCGACAGTTGATTTTCATGCAATGCGGCATACGTTCAATACGCACTTGCTCGCTGCGGGCGATCCTCTCCACCATGCGCAGAAATTAATGCGTCACACCGATCCGAAGCTCACTGCGAACGCCTACGCGGACACGGAACAGCTTCCACTTGCCGACGCGGTGGAGAAAGTCGCACCTATCCGTAGGGGGCGTAATAGGGGCAAATATCGGGATTGTACGGGAATGTTCGGTACTCATCGGGAACAATGGAGGAGCCCCACAAAAGCAAAATCGCCCGGATATTCCGAGCGATTCGCGTATTTCCCTAGAAAATCGGGAGACTGAAACGAAAGCGGGTGAAGGGGGTCGAACCCTCGACATTCACGTTGGCAACGTGACGCTCTACCACTGAGCTACACCCGCGTAGCGATCCGAAATACTACCGGATCGCGATCCGATTTCAAGTCATGCAAACGTCCTGTGCCGTAATTCCCTCCCCCTGGAAGCACATTTGCAGCCTCTGTTCCAGTCCGCTGGCGGGGCTGGGGGCAACTGGAAATATAGCGCGGAAGTCTCATCCAGCGTCGTCGTGCCGATCCCACGTTCACTGATGCCGCCACCTCCGCACGGCGGAGCGCCTACGGCCGGGAGGGATCAGGGGTTGTTCAGAAGATTCGCTTTTCTCTTTTCACTGTGGCCCGGCGTCAGACGAATCGCGACTTCGCGTGCAGATGGTAGCGCCTCTCCGCCATGTGGACCTCCACCGGGCAGCCGTAAACTTGCGACAGTCGTTCGCCTGTGAGTACGGCTTCAGGCGTTCCAGTGGCGCTGGCAACACCGTTATCGAGCAGCAGCACGTTCGACGTCCGCCGGGGCAGTTCCTCGGTGTGGTGGGTGACCATGACCATCGCCGGGGCGTGGGGCTGGCTGCCCATGTCATCCAGCAGTTCCAGCAATTCCTCCCGCCCGCGGATATCCAGCCCTGCGGTCGGCTCGTCCAGGATCAGCACCCTTGGCTTCACGATCATCGCCCGCGCGAGTTGCGTGCGCAGCTTCTCCCCCGTGCTTAAATGCCCATACGCCCCGCCGGCGAGCTTGTGCAGGCCGAACCGGTCGGACACCGCATCCACCCGCGTCGCCTGCTCGTCCGACATCGCCGAATAGACCGCCAGCGTCCCCTCGAAACCCGTGAAGACGACTTCCCGCACCGACATCGCCGGATCGATCTCAAACGGCAGCGTCGGCTGCACCAGCCGCACGATCTGCCGCAGGTCATTCAGATTCGTCTCCCCAAAAACCCGCCCCGCCACGCGTACCGTACCGCGAGTGGCCCAGATATACCCCAGCAGAATTCGCGCCAGCGTCGATTTCCCCGATCCATTGGGCCCCAGGATCGCCGCCTGCTCGCCTGCCCGGACATTCCAGGAGACGTCTCGCAGGATCGGCCGGTCGTTCCGCATCAGCCAGACGTTGTCGATGTCGATGGCGACGGTCGGTGTCTCGTCGGTGGGTGTCATCGTCGGGAGGCATGGTAGCGCAATCCGCACAGACGTCCACAAGCCGCTGGGCAAGCTGATGCCGCCCGAGCGAACGCGCATTTCGGTGGACGCCCGCCCTATCATCGCTATCGTTCAAGCTTACGATTTTTTTAAGGATCACAGCATGACCGCACCGCCGACCCGCAAGTTCGTCCCCGCTCAATTCGATGTCGCCGATTGGGCGCAGATTGAACCGCTCTTGCAGAAGTTGCAGGCGGACCCGATCGGTTCGCCGGCGGAGCTCGAAGCGTGGTTGCTGAAGATGTCGGAATTGTCGTCGGTGGTCGATGAGTACGGCTCGCGACGGTACATCGACAAATCGTGCCACACCGACGACCCGGAAATCGAAAAAGCGTTCATGCACTTCGTCGAGAACATCGAGCCGAAGTTGAAACCGGTCTACTTTGAGTTGCAGAAAAAATACCTCGAATCGCCCCACCGCACGGGGCTGACCGACAAGCGGTTTGAGATTCTCAATCGCAAGTGGCAGGCGGACGTGGACATCTTCCGGCCGGAGAATATCCCGCTGGAGACCGACGTCACGCGGCTGGTGACCGACTACGACAAAATCTGCGGCGCGATGCTCGTCGATTTCCGCGGCCAGACCTACACGATGCAGCAACTCGCGAGGTTCGGCGAAGAGACCGATCGCCCGACGCGCCAGGCAGCGTTCGAGGCCAGCGCCAAACGCCGCATGCAGGACCGCGAGCCGATCGAAGCGATCTTCGACAAGCTTTTGCCGCTGCGCCAACAGATCGCCAAGAACGCGGGGTTTGATAACTATCGATCGTTCACGTGGAAGGCGCTTAAGCGGTTCGACTACACGCCGGCGGATTGCGACAAGTTCGCGATGGCGATCGAAAAATCGATCGTGCCGCTGGTGCGGGAGTTGGACAAGCGGCGGCGGGATGATCTGGGCGTCGATTCGCTGAGGCCATGGGACGGCGCGGTTGACCCGAAGGGCCGCCAGCCCCTGCGGCCGTTTGGTGAGACGGATATCGATGGCTTCGTCACCAAGACCAAGCAGATTTTCGATCGCATGTCGCCCGAACTCGCCCGCGATTTTGAGACGCTTCGGACCAACAAAAACCTCGATCTCGAAAGCCGCAAAGGCAAGCAGCCCGGCGGATACCAGTGCAACCTGGAAGAGGCCGGCCAGCCGTTCATCTTCATGAACGCCGCGGGTTTGCAGCGCGACGTCGAAACCCTGCTCCACGAAGGCGGCCACGCGTTCCACTTCCTCGCCGCCGCCGCCAATGAGCCGCTGACGTTCCTGCGTCAGGCACCGATGGAGTTCTGCGAGGTCGCATCCATGTCGATGGAAGCCCTCGCCAGCGACCACTACGACCTGTTCTATTCCAACCCCGAAGAATCCGCCCGCGCCAAGCGCGCGTACCTCGAAGGCGTGATCCGGTTCTTCCCGTGGATGGCGACGATCGACCAGTTCCAACACTGGCTCTACACGCACCCCAACCACACACCCGCCGAGCGGACGAAGGTGTGGCTGGGCATTCTCGATCGCTTCGGCAGCATCACGAACTGGTCCGGCTACGAAGATATCAAAGCCAGCAGTTGGCAACGCCAACTCCACCTGTTCCACGTCCCGTTTTACTACGTCGAGTACGGCATCGCCCAGATCGGCGCGCTGCAACTGTGGATGAAGGCGAAGGAAGACCCTAAACGCGCTCTGGCCAACTACCGCAACGCCCTGAAGCTGGGCGGCACCCGCCCGCTACCGCAACTATTCGAGACCGCCGGATTGCGGTTCGATTTCTCGATCCAGACGATCGAACCGCTGATCAAAGCCGTCGGCGAAGCGATTGCTGATTTGCCTGGGTAGAACGCGGATAGGCCACAGATTGCACCGATGGAAACAGATTTGAACAGATGAATTGAATGCAGATTCAGTTTTATGAATCCTTACTCATTATCTGTGGCGATCTGTGCTCATCTGAGCAATCTGTGGCCTATCCAAACCATCAATACGCCAGCAACACTTTGCTTTGCGGATAGGATTTCAGCACGATCGATTCAAACCCTTCCCCGGCGAGGGCTCGGCCTTGCATGCACCATTGGCAGGCGCCGACGCCGTGGCCGAATCCGTGGCCTTCGACGAGTTGGATGCTGTCGCCGGCATCGACGGGTTTGAAGAAGCCGCTGAAGACGGTCACGCCGCCTTGGGGGGTGGTGTTGATGGCCCAGCGGGTTTGTTCGGACGAGATGACATACTGCTGTCCGGCGGTGTCGGTGATGGTGTAGCGGCGCGGGCGGCCGTAGGCGTTGGTCATGGCGATGTCGATCGACGCGATGCCGGTGATCTTCGCCAGCGGGTGGCCGTTCTTCTCGCCCCAGGCGCGGAAGCGCTTGGCGAGATCGTCCTTGCGGAGCGTGACCGGACCCCAGTTATACCGGGTGCTCATGCTGCACGTGTTGCCGTTGTACCGGGCGTCCAGCGGCGGGATGACCGCCTCCTTGAACGCGTCGCCGGCGCTGGCGCTCACGCCGCCGCAGCAACTGCTGAAGTAGGCCTTGAAGAT
>JBBQQZ010000337.1:0-4290 GCA_038215325.1 Tepidisphaerales bacterium
AGGTGTTGTACTCGCTCGGGATCACGATCTCTTCGCTCTTGCCGCCTTTCTCGAAGAAATCGTCGTTCATCACCGCCATGTGCGAAAGGTTCTGCTGGTTGTCGCAGCCGAGGACCAGACGCGACATCTTCTTGCCAATGCCGGGGATGTCGAGGTACTTCATCGAGTTCGGCTTGACCCCCAACGTTTCTCCCGTGACGGTGACCTTGGGGTATTTTTTGTCGGTCTCGATCGTGAAGCTCACGCCGGCGGCCTGGCGCCACTTGTCGAGCGTCTGGGCCTGCGACAACGTGTCGCCCCACGTCATGCCCGGCGGGGTGACTTCGGTCTTGCCCGCCAGAATGGCGTCGCCGAGGGCGTCGATTTCGAGCGTGAAGGTGTTGTACTCGCTCGGGATCACGATTTCTTCGCTCTTGCCGCCTTTGCTGACGACGATCTTGCCGGGATTGGGCTTGTTGCGATCGCAGACCCACGGGTCGGGGATGTAGATATTGCCTTCGGTGCCGAAGATGCGGACGACGTTCTCGCTGTTGAGCCCGACGCCGGTGGTCACCTGTGCGAGAATGCCGGAGGGGAACTTCAGCGTTCCGATCGCGTATTCATCGACTCCGGTTGGCGCGAGCTTTGCAGCACCGGTAACCTGGTTGGGGGTGTCAAAATCCTTCCCGACCGCCGCGCCCGCGATCAGGCGCGCCGCGGCGACCGCGTAGCTGCCCACGTCCATGATCCCGCCGCCGGCGAGGTCGTTGTTCCAGAGGCGTGAATCGGCGTTGAAGCCGCTCTTGAAGCTGAAGGTGGCCTGGATCAGTTGCACGTCGCCGATCGCCTTGCTCCTGAGCAATTCGACGAGCTTGGCGGTCTGCGGGTGGCAACGCCACTGGAACGCTTCCATGAGCGCCTTGCCCGACAGTTCGGCGGCTTCGACCATCGCCATCGCCTGGGCGTGGGTGACCGCGAACGGCTTTTCGCACATTACGTGCTTGCCGGCGCGGAGGGACTTAATCGTCCACTCGGCGTGCATTGGGTGGGGGGTGGAGACATAGATCGCGTCAACGTCTTTGTCTGCCAAAAGCGCGTCGTAAGACCCGTGGGCGCGGGGCGCGTTGTGTTCGCCGGCGAACTTCGTCGCCTGCTCCTGCGTCCGCGACCCGACCGCCGCCAGCACGCCCGTGCGGCTGGTCTTCAGGTTGTTCGCAAAACACTTGGCGATCGCGCCGGTTCCGAGCAATCCCCAACGAACTTGATTCTGACTCATGGTAGTGGTTCCTGTCTTTTCTGGTTAATACCCACTCTCAGACTAGTTCCGCCTGTCGAGGCTACCATTGCACTTCTGGTACAAAACATGTTAAATTTGGTCATATGATTCGGGACGCCTCGTCACTCCCGCCGTTGCCTGCGCGGCTGTTGCGGCACGATTTACAATACCGATCAACGCCCGGCGTGGGCGTGGGTGCGGGACTGATGCTCAAACCGACCCGCGTCGGCGGGTATCTGGATCGCGTGATCCAGCAGCACGTGCTGGTTTACGTGCTGCGCGGCAAGGGGACGTATATCGATCCGCAAGCCCAGCGCCACGCCGTCCGCGCCGGCGACGCCATCCAGATGCTCGCCGATCGACCCCACGGCATCGTTCAAGATCCCGACGGCCAATGGGCCGAAGCGTTCGTCATCGTCGATAGGCAAATCGAAGGCGCGTTCGTCGCCATGCGCGTGATCGACCCCGCCCGCACGATCCTGCACCCGGGCGTCGACCTAGCGATCGCCGATCAGTTCGACCGCCTGCTCGCGGACCTTCAGCGGCTCCCCGACGACCGGGTCTCGCTCATGACCGCGCGGATCCACGAGATCATCGCGACGATCTATATCCAGGACCGCCAGCGCCAAGAGCGATCGCCTCACGTCGCGATGGTGGAAGAAGCTTGCCGGCTCATCAGCCGACAAACGCACCGCAAGCGCGACGTCGACCAACTGCTCACCCGTCACGCGCTCAGCTACGAACGTTTCCGCAAAATCTTTCGCGACCTCACCGGCCAAAGCCCCAACGACTACCGCATTCGCAGGCGCATCGACAGCGCCCGAGCGCTGCTCACCCAGCAGCGCATGAGCATCAAGCAAGTCGCCTACACCCTCGGCTACCCCGACCCGTTCACCTTCAGCCGCCAGTTCAAGCAACTGGTCGGAGTGTCGCCGAAACAGTTCGCCCGCGCGGGGGCGTAGGGTTAAACGCGAAGAAGCGAAGAGGCGAAGGAAAGTTGATGGTTTGTTGTTCCGAACCGATTCCGTTTCTCCTTCGCCTCTGCGCTTCTTCGCGTTTAATTTTCGGAACTTCTGTCGAGCTGGCGCGTCCAACTCTCATCACCAACCTTGGAGCAACCGATGCGAACGCTTCCGTGTCTGCTTGCGGCAACGCTGTTTGCCGCGCCCCTGACCGCCGATCAACCCACCAATGAACCGGCGACGCAACCTTCAGCACCCGCCACGCGCCCGACGACCAAGCCGATCGATCCCAAAGCCTTGTCCGACAAGGTCAAACTGGGCCTCGGCTGGATCGTCAAAGCCCAACTCGCCGACGGCGGGTGGGGGCAAGGGGACGAATCGCGTGACATGGGCGGCGGTCAGCCGCTCGCGGGCACCAGCAACGTCGCCGATAGCTGCGTGGCGATCCAGGCGCTCATGCGGTCGGGCAGCACACCCAAAGAGGGGGATTATAGGGAGCAAATCCTCAAAGGTGTCGAGTTCGTCTGCACCAAGATCGACGCCGCCGACAATGATTCGCTTTACGTCACCGACGTTCGCGGCACGCGCGTGCAGAGCAAGATCGGGGCGTACGTCGATACGTTCCTGGCGGCGCAGGTGCTCAGCGATGTCTCGGGGCAGATGCCGACCGAACCAGCCAACGCCCGTGTGAACGCGATGCTGGTAAAGACCGTCCGCAAGATCGAAAAGAATCAGCAGAAGGACGGCGGATTCGCGCAAGGCGGCTGGGCGCCGGCGCTGGGGGACGGGCTGGCAGCCAAGGCGATGAACCAGATGGCGGTGCGCGAGCAGGGCGTGAGCGAGGATTCGCTCAAACGGATGGACGCAAAAGCGATGCGCGACTACGACGAAAAAGGCAACAAGGTCGACGCCGCCGGTTCGGCATCGGTCGAGTTGTACGCACGCAGTTCCAACAGCTCCAACTTCGCCAACGCCGAGTTCCGATACGAAAAGAAGCAGGAGGAACTCGAGAAGATCGCCAGCAACCCCGCCACTCAGCCCGCCGCCCGCGCCGCGGCGCAGCAGGAGCTGGCGATCGTGGGCGAACTGCGCAAAGAGGCGCAGCAAGCCCAGCAGGGCGCGGTGGCGCGCATGAACGACAAAAACTTCACCGACGGCTTCGGCTCCAACGGCGGGGAGGAGTTCCTCAGCTACCTCAACGTCGGCGAAGGAATGGCGGTCCGAGGCGATCCGGCGTTCGCCGAGTGGGACAAGAAAATGACCGACAATCTCTCCCGCGTCCAAAACGACGACGGAAGCTGGTCCGGCCATCATTGCATCACCGGCAAAACCTTCTGCACGTCCAGCGCGCTGATGGTTCTGATGGTCGACCGAACGACCTCGCCGACCGGTGATCCGCTCAAGAAACGCTGACCAACCCCGTCCGGGTGCCACGGCTTGCTACACCAAGCCGTGGCGCGCTGGCAGGCCTTCCACGCTGACTCTTTTGTAAGGGTGACGAATGCGTCGCCCGGTTCCGCGCAACGACGTTTTCGGGCGACACCTACGTCGCCCATACGAAATGCAGCCGCTCGCAATCATCCTCGTCCTGCTCCTGAACGCATGCGTCCTCGCCGACGCGCGTCTCGACACCATCCACGATTCCCTCGCCCGCGCGACGAAGTTTCTCGCGTCGAAGCAGGACAAAGACGGCGCCTGGCGATCCGGCGTACACGGTTCGTTCAAAGATGGCGAGTCGCTCACGCCGCTGGTGATGACCTCGCTCTTTTTTCTCCAGGCCTATGACCCGGCGGGGCAGGAGGCGTTTTCAAGGGGGGACGCCTACCTGTTCCCGAAGGGCCGTCGTGACGAGCCGCGGGCGATGAGCTTTCCGCTCTACACGCACACGATGTACGTGTGGCTCGCGGCGATGACGAAGTCGGATCCGGACCGACGTATCTACATCGACTGGCATCTCGAACGACTCCGAAAACTTCAACTTAACGAAGCCCACGGTTGGTCGGGCGACGATCCGGATTTCGGAGGCTGGGGGTATCACCACCACCCCGTCAAACCCGACCCGCAAAAGCCCAC
>JBBQQZ010000338.1:0-4275 GCA_038215325.1 Tepidisphaerales bacterium
CTACATCTGTCACATTTTCGCTCGCGGTTTCGTCGCAAGCGGCATCTCAAGATTAGACGCATGAAGTCCTGTTTTGGTTCGCGTCCTGTCGATTCGCCGCAACCCTTCGCACGGCCAACACTTGGCAGGAAATTCCGGGCACAAGACAGGGTTTTTCTCCCACCGGCACCCGCGCTGCAAACCGCCCAGACCGCCGGGATGAATGCGGACTTACGTCAATCCGTCCAAGCCTCTTGGGCGGTGCGCCTGCGACTTTCGCGTGGCGCAAGTCTCGAAATTGCTTGTGTTTGTTGAGAGGGCAGGTTTATGATCGGTTCCAGCGGAAGGTCGTTGTAAGTCACATCTCATTTCTGGCGAGGAAGTACGCATGAATAGCTCAAAGGCGCGTCGCGTTGCGACGGCGATTCTGGCGTTTGGGGTGCTCGGGATTCAATCCTTTACACAAGCGGCAGGGGAGGCTTCGCTGAAGCTGCCGAAGGAGTTACGCGAAGGCGGGCCTCAGTTCTGGGGTTTGTCGGGGAATGAACTGCTCATGAGCGGGCTGGTCATCTGCGGGCTGGGCCTGCTTTTCGGGCTCATCATCTTCAATCAGCTCCGGCGAATGCCCGTCCACAAGTCGATGCTCGAAATCTCCGAGCTGATCTACGAAACCTGCAAAACCTACCTCATCACGCAAGGCAAGTTCCTGTTGATGCTGTGGGCGTTTATCGCGGTGGCGATGATCGCGTACTTCGGTTTCCTGACCGAAGGCGACGTCGTCGACGGCAAAGCGACACACGGACTGGGCGCTTATAAAGTGGGCATGATCCTGCTGTTCAGCCTGATCGGCATGGGCGGCAGCTACGCGGTGGCGTGGTTCGGCATTCGCGTGAATACGTTTGCCAATTCGCGCACGGCCCACGCATCGCTGGGCGGGAAGGGGTATCCGTGCTACTCGATCCCGCTGCGCGCGGGGATGAGCATCGGCATGGTGCTCATCAGCGTGGAACTGGTGCTGATGCTGGTCATCCTGCTGTTCCTGCCGCTGGACCTGGCGGGCCCGTGCTTCATTGGGTTCGCGATCGGCGAGTCGCTTGGCGCAGCAGCGCTTCGCGTGGCGGGGGGCATCTTCACCAAGATCGCGGACATCGGCGCGGACCTGATGAAGATCGTCTTCGGGATCAAGGAAGACGACGCCCGCAACCCCGGCGTGATCGCAGACTGCACCGGCGACAACGCCGGCGATTCCGTCGGCCCAACTGCTGACGGATTCGAGACTTACGGCGTCACGGGCGTAGCCCTGATCTCGTTCATCCTGCTGGCGATTACCGACCCGGTCGTGCAGGTCAAACTGCTCGTCTGGCTGTTCGTGATGCGACTGCTCATGGTTATCACCAGCGGCGCGGCGTACCTGATCAACGAAGCGATCGCCAAGGCCCGCTTCAGTCACCTGGACAAGTTCAACTATGAAGTGCCGCTGACGACGTTGGTGTGGATCGCGTCGGTGCTGTCGGTCGGTGCCACCTACATCGCCAGCTACATCCTCGTGCCCGACCTGGGAGGCCACACCGATCTGTGGTGGAAACTCGCGACGATCATCACCTGCGGCACACTGGCAGGGGCGATCATTCCGGAAGTGACGAAAATCTTCACCAGCACGCACTCGCGCCACGTGCGCGAAGTGGTGACCGCCAGCAAGGAAGGCGGGGCCAGCCTGAACATCCTCTCGGGCCTGACGGCGGGCAACTTCATCGCGTTCTGGGTGGGTGGGGTGACGATCGTCGGGCTGATGGCGATCGCGTACTCCATCAGCACGATCGGCGGGCTCGAACACGGCATCGGCTCGGTCATGATCGCGCCGGCGGTCTTCTCGTTCGGCCTGGTGGCGTTCGGATTCCTGGGCATGGGCCCGGTGACGATCGCCGTCGATAGCTACGGACCCGTCACCGACAACGCCCAGAGCGTATACGAACTGTCGCTCATCGAGCAGCAGCCGGACATCGTCAACGACCTGAAAACCAACTTCAACCTCGATCCGAAGTTCGAGGAAGGCAAACTGCTGCTGGAAGAAAACGACGGCGCCGGCAACACCTTCAAAGCCACCGCCAAGCCCGTGCTGATCGGGACGGCGGTCGTCGGCGCGACGACGATGATCTTCTCACTTATCGTGATGCTCACCGACCGGCTGACGGTGAATGTCGAGAAGCTGAGCGTCCTGCACGCCCCGTTCTTTCTCGGCGTCATCTGCGGCGGGGCGGTGATCTACTGGTTCACCGGCGCGAGCTGCCAGGCGGTCATCACCGGCGCGTACCGCGCGGTGGAGTTCATCAAAAAGAACATGAAACTCGACGGCGCCGCCAGAGCGAGCACCGCCGACAGCAAACGCGTTGTGGAGATCTGCACGAAGTACGCGCAGCACGGCATGTTCAACATCTTCATGGTGGTCTTCTTCGGCACGCTGGCGACGGCGTTCGTGGAAGATTTCTACTTTATCGGCTTCCTGATCGGCGTGTCGATCGTCGGCCTGTTCCAGGCGATCTTCATGGCCAACGCGGGCGGGGCGTGGGACAACGCCAAGAAGATTGTCGAGACCGAATACCGTGAGAAAGGCACGCCCCTGCACGCCGCCACCGTCGTAGGCGACACCGTCGGCGATCCGTTCAAGGACACTTCGAGCGTGGCGCTCAACCCGATCATCAAGTTCACAACCCTCTTCGGCCTGCTGGCGGTGGAACTGGGACACCAACTCACCGTCGGGGGGAACGAACACCTCCGCGCGATTTGCGCCGTCGGCTTCGGCGTGATCTCGCTGGTGTTCGTTTATCGGTCGTTTTATTGCATGCGGATCCAGTCGACGAACGAATGATTCGTGTGGCGTGACGAGTGTGGCGTGAAAGGAAACTCGACCGGCCTTTCACGTCACACTCATCACGCCACACTCGTCAACCTCAAAACATCGGTGTCGGGCGCTTCGGGGCGTCCGGCGAAGCGTCTTCTTCGCGGACGGTGGAGAGGATGATCTGGTTGAGATAGGCGCTGAAGGGGGCGCAGGCGTCGAAGCATTTGGCGACTTCATCGCCGAACGATTTGTCGAGCGCGAGTTGGGGTTTGAACTGCTTGAAGAAGCTGAACTGCTTCAACTTCAGATACTCCGCGGCGGGGTGGGCGGGGTCGTAGCCTTTGGGGACGCGGACGAGTTTGTCGCCTGATAGCGTGCCCATGCGTTTTTTCAGCTTCGGTTCGTTGATGAGTTTTTCGAACCGTTTGGTGTCGGCGGCGATGGTGTCGCGCAATGCTTTAAGGGCGTCGGGTTCGGGCATGTAGACGCCGACGCCGACGAAGCATTCGGTCGCGGACACGTGGAAGTAGTATCCCGAGCAGTAATTTTTCGGCAGCAGGCGATGGCCGAACATCGCGGAGATGTTGAGCTTGAGGGGGATCTTGTTCTTGCTGAAGCGGGTGTCGCGGTAGATGCGGTAGATCGCTTTTTTCGGCTCGGTGACGTGATCGGGCGCGAAGCGTGCGAGCTTGCTGTTCAATTGCGCCAAGAGCAGGAGCATCGGCTCTTTCAGCAGCGTGTCGTACTCGGATTTGTGCAGCTTGAACCAGTCGCGGTCATTATTCTTTGCAAGCTGGCGGAAGAAGGTGAGCGCCTTGGGGGAGAATCCGCTGAATTTTTCGCTTCTCGTCTCGGGCATGTCTGGATCGTAGCGATGAATCGCATTTCACTCACGTTTCTTTGGGATTGGGCGCTAACATATGCTGCAACTTAAACCCAAGGAGTGAAACGAGATGGCAAAAGCAGGCACGACAAAGGGAGTGAAGAAGGGCCGGACGTCGATCACGAGCAAGTCCGCCCCGAAGCTGAGCGGCAGGCATACGGAGAACGAGCACAGCACGCAGGTGTCGCGCTCGGTGACGAGCGGTGCCGGGCCGAAGCGCGGCGATCGCCGCGACACGCACCCGTCGTTCTCGACCGGCAAAGTCCGTCGCGACGGCGGGCGCGCAGGACCGCTCGGCAAGTCCACCCGCAAAGGCGGCCCGAAGACCGGCGAAGGTCACGAGAAGTGATTCAAAACGAAGTAGTCGCAGATGGACGCAGATGGACGCGGATGAAGATAGAAGGCGTTTGGCCACGAATCACACGAATAGGACACGAATGAGAGGCATTTCCATTTGTGATGCCCCTGGACAGCCCGCTTATTTTCAGACTGTCATGCTGAGGTACGCCGAAGCATCTACTTGAGCATGGGATTCACAGGCCTTTTTGATGCCGACAAGATTTTTCGAAATCCT
>JBBQQZ010000339.1:0-4248 GCA_038215325.1 Tepidisphaerales bacterium
TGCGCGCGGTAATGCCAGTAGACGTCCTCCATCCACGCGTACTGAGTGAAGTTGTCAGCGTAATTGTGGTCGGGCAGTCCGGTGGCGCGCGCCCAGTCCAACTGCACGGCACCGGGAACCTTTGCGGGGACCAACCGCTCCGGTGCGATGTCCATTCCGTTGCTGAAGCCGACCTGCCAGTCGAGCGCGATTCGGGTACGCGTCGTGTCGTGATGTTCCATGGTTTGTGGCATGAAGTATAGATTCTGCGGCCGTGATTACCATGCGCGTTTCACCCCGACTCTCCCCAGTGGGTACGCGGGAGAGGGAACAGAACCCGGGCATCCAATCGCCTTGGGGGGGCCGTGTCTGTCGCGGACATTAAGCCGGTGTGCTGAACAGATATCGCGACGACCAGGCGAAGACTTCGCCGGGATTCGCGAGGATCCGCACGAAACCTTCTGGACATACGACGCGCGGCGTGGCGAAGAGTCGGACGAACTGGGGCGCGGGGTCGAGGTCGATTTGGACGGACGTACCTGCGGGGTCGGTGACGGACATCGTAAACGGCGCGTCCGGCGAGGATGGTTCGCCGCCAGCGACGAACTCAGCCCAGGCTGACTTGCCGGCTGGGATCGGCGTCTGCACCGACACGGCCCGGCCGTCTACAGCGACGTAACCGTGAAGCTTGTTGGGGTCTTTGACCGTAACTTCATATGGCAACCGAAGTTCCCACCCCGGGCCGAGTTGCTGGTCATCGATCGCGATGAAGTTGTGCCCGTAGTGGAGCGTGTCGATGCGCCGCGTGCCGGTGTTCTCAAGCGTTCGGCGGATCACAAAACCGGGTTGGTCCGCCAGCAGTTCGATCTGCTTCCGATAACGGTAAGCCCAACCCAACTGGTCGGTGATCACGTGCTCGAACGCGATGTCGGTACACGCGTCGTTGATGCGGACTTCCCACCGTCCGGGGTCGGTGATTGCGTAGCGTTTATGAAAGGCGTAGGGGTGTTCGTTCGGGCGGCGAAGTAGGCCGACGCCGATCTTGAGGAACGACTCGTTGACGGCCGCCCGCGAGAAGCCGGGCGGGTCGTCCATGCTGAATTCTTCGGCCGTGCCCTGCACGTGGTCGTGATGAAACGGGTCGGCCGGGGCGTCGTTCCAAGGCCCGAAAAACGTGTGGCCGTTCCATGTAGCGCTCGCGACCATGCCGGACCGGTCAAACCGCGACCCACGATAGAACCCATGCCGTTCGTCAGGCAGGTAAAGATCGAGCTTAACGAGGTCGTTGTTGAGCGTCGCCGACGTATAGTCGGCGGGCGGGGCATCATGCGCCAGCGTGATGAGACGGTTCGGGCCGGCAAGAGGAGAGTCAATGGGTGTTCTGATCATAAGTGACTGCGTGCGACTGATTCACGCCTTACTCTATACGCGATCCACGAACTCCGTGGCCTGAATCGACGCCTGCGGCAATTCGGCAAGCTCGCCGCTGCAAAGTATACAAGAAATCGCACGGCGTGCATGAAACTCTGGCTCAGGTTTCAATCGTCGTCGCCGACGGGGGAGCGACGTTCACGCGGGAGTGATTGCCCGCAGCGGGTTGTCATAGAACAGCTTCCGGCAGGTGTTCGCATCCAGTCCAAGCATCTGCCGGAGTTGCGTTTCGGCGCGGTGGAGTGGACACGCCGAGCCGACCAGATGCGTGCGATCGGGTGCCCAAGCCGCGCCATCGTCGCCGACTTCGACATCCCACGTGCCCAGCCGATACCGCCCTGGCCCGAACCCCGCGGCGGCCATCGCGTCGCTGACGACGCAGCAGCGATCGACACCCGCCAACGCCACGTAGTTCGCCAGCGCCATGTAGGGCACGTGCGTTCCGTCGGCGATGAAACAGAGCCACAGACGGTCGCGCAGAAACAGTGCCCGCTGGACGATGTTGTCGTGTCGGTCCATTCCCGACATCGGACATCCGTTGCCCAGGTGCGTGAACATCGACAGCCCGGCATCGGCGGCGCCTTTGAGCGTGTCGAGCGAAGCGTCGGTGTGCCCGGCCGACACGCAGACGCCCTGACGCGACAAGTGCCGGGTTCCCGCGAAGCCGGGATCGCATTCGGGCGCCAGCGTCAACAGACGTACCAGCCCGTTGCCTGCTTCGAGTAGTCGGTCAATCGCCTCCACGCTCGCTGGCTGGACCGCTGTCGAGGCGTGCGCGCCGATGACGCCGCGCTTCGGATTCAGGAACGGGCCTTCGATGTGCAGGCCGGCGATCATCGACGCCGCCAGCGGATCACGCGAGCGCAGCGTAACCAGCGTCGCCAGCCGCCGGCACATCGTTTCAACATCGGCGGTGATGATCGTCGCGAGGATCTTTTCCACGCCGTCGCGCGCCAGTAACTCGCAGGCATGGTGAAGCCGGTCGGCGGGCAGGTCGTCGCAGTTGAAGTCAACGCCGGCGTAGCCGTTGACTTGAAGGTCGAAATAAGGGCCCATGTTCGGCCACCTCAGGCTTTCTTTGTTGTCAGGAGCGATGCCGCCTGCGCGTCGAGGAAGATCGTGCAGCCTTCATGGCGCTGAAGGATGCTTGCTGGCGCGCGATTGGTGATCGGTCCTTCGATCGTCGCCTTGACGGCCGGCGCTTTGCGGTCGTCGGGGACGGTGCAGATGATCGTGCCGCTCTTGAGAATCTGCCGGATGCTCATGCTGATCGCGTGCTGGGGAACCGATTCGAGCGTCGGGAACCAGCCTTCGCCGAGCTGCTGCTGGCGGCAGGCGGTGTCGAGTTCGACGACGAGATACGGCGCATCAGTTTCAAAGTCGGCTGGCGGGTCGTTGAAGGCAAGGTGACCGTTCTCGCCGATGCCGCAGAACGCGACGGCGATCTGGTCCTTGCGGATGATTTCGCCGAGACGCGTGCATTCGGCCTGCGGGTCACCTTCATCGGCGTTGACGTAATGAAATCCCGCCAGCGGCAACGGCAGGCGGCTGGCGAAACGTTCCCAGAGATACTTACGGAAGCTGGCCCCGTGTGTGATCGGCAATCCGACGTACTCATCGAGATGAAAGCACGTGACCTTGTCCCAGCGGATGTCCGGCTCGCGGACCAGTTCATTGAGCATCTCGAACTGGCTTGCGCCGGTGGCGACGATAATCGACGCGCGTCCGTCGCGGGCGAGCGTGTCGCGGATCGCGGCGGCACCGGATTTGGCGGCGGCTTGGGCCATCTCGGGCTTGGTCGGGAAAGTGAGAAACTTCATATGCGGTCTCCGTTGGGGATAGGGGTAGTAATCAGGCGGATTCACGAATAACGAGTTTGGGAGCGATCAGGTGCCGGCGTCCACGGAATCGCTCGGATTGGCCGCTGCTGAGCAGCAGGTCGATCGCGACTCGGGCGAATTCGTCGTAGGACGGGTCGATGGTGGTGACGCCGGGATCGAACAGGCTGGCGGCCTCGAGGTTGTCGGCACCGATCACCGCCACATCGCGCGGAACTGATCGGCCGACGCGACGAAGGCCTTTCATGATCTCGATCGCCCAGACGTCGTTTGAGGCGATCACCGCGTCGGCGTGACAAGCGAGCAGCGACTGCACCGCCGCATCGATCAACTCTCGCGGCGGGGGGTAGGTGCCGTTGCCGGTCCAGATGAGCCCGCGCTCGATCGCCCGGCCGCTGGATTCGACGGCGTCGCGATAGCCGGTGAAACGTTCTTTCATCATCGGGTCATTGCCCGGCACATCGTTCAGCACCAGCGCGATGCGTTCGCGTTTTCGGCGGACCAGATGCGCGTACGCCATCGCCTGGCCGGTGTGGCGATCGACATCGACGGCGCAGGCGTTGGGAATTTCAGGGGCGGTCCCCTGGAAGACGCAGACCCGGAATTGTCGCAGCATCGCCATGGCGGCGCGGTTCGGAACGGGGCTTGGGTTGCCGAAGCAGAGCACGCGGTCGATGCGACGATCGAGAAAATCCTGAAGGTAGTCGGCGGTGTTGTCGCTGGTCTGGTGGAAGTGTCCGATCATGAGCCGGCGGCCATGCGCGAAAGCGCGGTGCTCGAGCGCGGCGAGGCGGCGAAAATTCGATTGTGGCGATTCAGCGCCGATCAGCACGCCGATGGTCGATGAGGTCGCACCGCGCATCTGCTGCGCGACCAAGTCCGGTCGATAGTCCAGTTCCGATGCGATCCGCCGGATGCGCTGCGCCGTGGGCGCCGAAACGCGGATGGTCGTTCGGCCGACGTTACGCAGAACGCTGGAGACCAGCGCCGTCGATACGCC
>JBBQQZ010000340.1:0-4233 GCA_038215325.1 Tepidisphaerales bacterium
TCCGCCCCGCCTAGCCGGCGGGACGGAGCGTCACCATCGTTCACTTCAATCGACGATCACCTACGCCATCGACGCACTGCGCCACCATGTGTGATGCTTGTCGTCCAACTCGTCCTGCGACGGGTACGGATAGAAGATCGTCCCGGTCTGATCGCCGAGGAAGAACCCGCGGCGGATCGTGCGGTAGAACGCCACCAATGGCGGATTCCGATCGACGGTCTTGGTCATCTTCTTGCCGTGAACCAGCGCGAGTTGGTTCAGACAGTCTTCGATATGCCCCGGATCGCGATACGGCAGATACCCGGCGAGCCGGCCGTCGGCATCGCGGTCGATCATGGTGTCGGCGATGAGGATGCGCGGCACGCTGATCGGGCTGCTCGGGTTCGTCATGAATTTGCAAAACGCGCCCGGCGACAACGACGACACGACGCGCGGGTAGATCGGGCACAACTCGACGTACATGTTCATGCCCGGCGTTTCGTGGCTTTCGTCATATTTCTGCGGCTCCAGCGCCAGCACCCGGCCGTCGCGGGTGGCGAGATAGAGCTTGCCGAACGCCGAGAGCGGCACGTGTTCCAGCACGCGGTACACCGAGATGTACTTGCTGCGCCGCGGCGATCCGTCCTCGTGCGTCGTGCAACGCTCGAGCGCCGCGGGGAGATTGAGATACTCGTTGACGAGCGACGGATCGATTTCCAGGAACATCACATTGCCGCTGGTGCGCTTCTGCGTTCCGACGGCCATGTAATTGCCGAAGTGCTCGGCGTCCAGGTGCGAAGCGACCAACGCTTCATTGCGATAACACATCAGATAAAGGTGAGTCTTCATGATTAGCTCCTGCTGATTGTCGGTTCTTAATTAGTTGCCCATGTGCAGCCACTGGCTGATGACGGGCGCGTATTTCACGATCAGGCCCGCGAACACGATGCTGACCATGCTCATGAGCTTGATCAGGATGTTGAGCGACGGCCCGGCGGTGTCTTTGAAGGGATCCCCGACGGTGTCGCCGACGACCGCCGCCTTATGCGGCAGCGAACCCTTGCCACCGTGGTGGCCGGCTTCAATGTACTTCTTGGCGTTGTCCCAGGCACCGCCTGAGTTCGCCATGAAGACCGCCATCGCGAATCCGGCGCACAAGCCGCCCACGAGCAGTCCGAGGACGCCCGAGACGTTTAGCAGCAGTCCTACGACCACCGGGACGATGATTGCCAGCAGCGAAGGCAGGATCATTTCCCGCTGAGCGCCGGCGGTACTGATCGCGACGCAGCGGGCATAGTCGGGCAGTTCCGTGCCTTCCATGATGCCCGGCTTCGCCTTGAACTGTCGGCGAACCTCCTGCACCATCGCGTACGCCGCCCGGCCGACGGCTTTCATCGTCATCGCGCTGAACACGAACACCATCAGCACACCGAGGAACACGCCGACCAGCACCTTCGGAGACATCAACGTCACATTATAGAACGTCATGAACTCATTCAGCCCGGCCTTGTCGATCTCTCGCAACTGGCCCGCCGCCGCCAGCGTTTTGCCGCGGGGGCTGTCGAGCAGCACGAGCTTATTATCCGGATCGATCGCGACCAGATCTTTCGCCCGTTCGCCCAGTTCATTAATCACCAACGGAATGGGGTGACCGGCCTTGTTCTTCACCTCGTCGAGGAGCACGGCGCTGTCGCCTGATCCTTCAAATGCACTGAGCGTGTAGTATTCCTTTGCCTGCGAACCTTTCTGCGCTTCGCCGGGGAAGGGGAGGAAGATCGCCCATTTGCGGTTGCTGTTGATTCCGACGTCCTTGACTGTCCAGACGTTTTCACCTCCGCCGGTCGCGGCGGGCCGAACATCGTTGGTTCGATATTCGACAGCGGCTTCGCGGTGGATGCCGACGCGCACTTCTTCAACGTAGCTCGCCAGCAGCGCCAGCGCCGTCAGCGCCGCCGATCCGATCGCAAAGCCCTTGCCGATGGCAGCGGTGGTATTGCCGAGTGAGTCCAGTGCGTCGGTCCGTTCACGCACTTCCTTGGGCAGCCCCGCCATCTCGGCGTTGCCGCCGGCGTTGTCGGCGATCGGTCCGTAGGCGTCAGTCGCCAGGGTGATGCCGAGCGTGGAGAGCATCGCAACGGCTGCGATACCCACGCCGTACAGTCCGAGCAGGAGGTCGCCCAGTCCGGTCCCGAATCCGCCGGTGAGTCCGAACGCCGCCAGCGTGCCAACGCAGACCGCGACGATGGGGATCCAGGTCGACAGCATGCCCTCGGCGATACCGCCGATGATGACGGTCGCCGGGCCGGTCAAGGTTTGGTCACAGATCGCGCGGGTCGGGCCATAGTCGGACGACGTCGCCCATTCGGTGCCCTTGCCGATCACGATGCCCAGCACGATACCCACGACGATCGCGCCGAAGATGCCCAGTGGGTTCGCCAGGCCGAGGAAATACACGATCCCTAGCGCCGCAAACACGATCAAAATACTCGCGACATAAACGCCGCGATTGAGCGCCGCCAGCAGTTGTTTCATGTTCGCGCCTTCATGGGTGCGAACAAAGAACATGCCCAGGATCGACAGCAGAATGCCCGCTGCCGCCAGAAGCATCGGTGCTGCCAGGAGAGCGAAAGTGCCCCGCCCGTCCAGGCGGGTGACGCTCGCCACCGCCACGCCCAGCGCTGCCGTTGCCAGGATCGAACCGGCGTAGCTTTCGTAAAGGTCCGCGCCCATGCCGGCGACATCGCCGACGTTGTCGCCGACGTTGTCGGCGATGGTGGCGGGGTTGCGGGGGTCGTCTTCAGGAATCCCGGCTTCGACCTTGCCGACCAAATCCGCACCCACGTCCGCAGCCTTGGTATAAATCCCGCCGCCCACACGCGCGAACAAAGCCTGCGTGCTGGCGCCCATGCCGAAGCAAAGCATGACGACGGTGATGGTTTCCATATTCATCGGCTCGCCGCCGACAACTTTGTGGTGGTACAGGTAGAGATAGACGAACCATGCGGTGATATCGATCAGCGCCAGACCGACGACGGTCAGGCCCATGACCGCACCGGCGCGGAACGCGATCGTCAACCCGCGGTTGAGCGATTCACTCGCGCCTTGCGCGGTTCGCGATGACGCCGCAGTCGCGGTCTTCATCCCGATGAACCCCGCCAGCCCGCTGAACAGCCCGCCGGTGATGAATGCGAACGGCACGAGCTTGTGCTGCACGCCGAGCACAAACGCCATGAACGCCAGCGCGAGCGACAGGACGATAAAGACCACCCCGACGACCTTGTACTGTCTGCGGAGATACGCGTAGGCACCCTCCCGCACATAGCCCGCGATCTCCTGCATCCGGGCGTTCCCCGGGTTGGCTGCCATGATCGACTTGTAGAAAAAGAACGCCATGACCAAGGCGGCCACACCCGACGCCGGGGCAGACCACCACCACAACGGAATCGACCGCGCCGCAGCCTCCGCCGCCGATACCGGTCCTGACAAGCCCAGCACCAGCATGGTACTTAGGACGAACGAAACACTCAGACCATTAGGGGGACGCATATAAACTCGCTGGGCCTAAAGACCCTGAAAAACTCTGAAAAATCCAAACAGGACAAATCAGTCTTTTTTTATGCGAATCCACCTGCGCCTGCAACTGCGACAAATCGCACATCGTATTTTTGTGTCGTGTCTGCGCGTTGCGAAGGCGATCTCAGCAGGCGCGCAAAGCCCATTTGGACAGCGCCAGCGACGTTTTTTCCAACCCCAAAGACAAAAGCAGCTGCGGCAGGGCGCAGTGTGGCTGTCGAAAATTCTGCTCGGAGTCGAACCTACTTGGTCGGGTTCGGATACCGCGCTTTTAGCGGCTCAACCAGTTCCAATTCATTCCCGTCCGGATCCTTAAAAAACGCCAGTTTTACCGCCGAGTTGGTTTCGGGGAAGAGCTTGGGTTCGATGTGGAACGCGATGCCCTTGCCGGTCAGTTCCTTGTACGCCGCGTCGATGTCCGCCACCTCGAACGCGAAATGCACCCAGCCAATCCGCTGCTTCTCGGCCAGGGGTTCGTCGCGCTC
This sequence comes from Tepidisphaerales bacterium, assembly GCA_038215325.1. Classification (GTDB taxonomy): domain Bacteria; phylum Planctomycetota; class Phycisphaerae; order Tepidisphaerales; family Tepidisphaeraceae; genus BPJO01. The sequence goes on from JBBQQZ010000340.1 coordinate 4,038, forward strand.
GATGATCTCGATCGTCGTCGTGCCGGTGTCCACGAAAATGATGTTCTTCCCATCAAACTTCCCCACCTGCTTCAGGCCGAGCGTGTTGATGTAGAAATCGCAGATTATCGCGAAATTGGGGGTCGTGAATGCGACATGATGGGTGCCTGTGATCTTCATGAGTAGAGATTGTGCCGACAGCGGACCCGGACGCAAC
>JBBQQZ010000341.1:0-4220 GCA_038215325.1 Tepidisphaerales bacterium
CGGGCTGTAATGATTGTCCGGATCGAAATCGGCCGCGCCGCAACGGTTAACTTGTAACCGCACTAGACCATCGCGGCGCCGACGTTAGCAGCCACATCTTGCCAAGAAACGCCTGCCCACAACGCCCATCTTACGGCTTCATAGTTGCTCATCTCCGACAAAATGAAGTTAGCCGGTGTGGGATGACGTTATCTGTAGAAGTTGGCGAAGGTCGTAAAGCTTGGACCCCATATGACGTTATCGGCGCGTGACGTATCCACAACGGCAGAATTATTCGTGCGAATGAATATCGCATTGCAGGGGATTGCGATACCGCCGCCGAGACTTCCGCCATTGATAACGTACACCTCAGTGTCCCCGGAAGCGCTGGACGGGCGATAAGTGAACCAAGCCACCGAACCGTCCGCGGAAGCGACATTGCCACCTTCGGGTTTTCCGGCCTTCAAGTGATTCGTTTCCTTAAGACCGCCGTTGTTCGCCACATCGAGGACGTTGCATCGATCGGCGAAGACCGCCGGCCCGCCCGACCCCGCCAGGTATTTGCCCGTGCGTCGGCTTGCGGAGACGAACTTGTTGAACTTCACGCGGAAGTCCACCGGGCTTGCCATGTAATACGCATACTCTGCGTGACTGTAATTGTTGTCCTGAATGTTCGCCGGGCAGATGAGAACAGCTGGCGGATTATAGTACATGTTGCAAAATATCGGACCGCCCGGGAACGTCGTGATACCAGCGGGATATACGTCACTGACCTTGAGGAACCTATTCAGGAAGTTTAGGTACTCCGGCGAATTATGGATCTCACCGACCTGCGCGAGCAGGTTTGTGCGGCCGATCGCCGGCAGGTAGTCTCTGCTTTCAGAGAGGTACAACGCGTGTGCGAAGTAGAGTTGCCGCAGGTTTGATGCGCACTTCACCTTTTTCGCCGCCGATCGTGCCTTGTTCAGCGCGGGGAGGATGAGGGAAATCAGTACAGCGATGATCCCGATCACCACCAGCAATTCAACGAGTGTAAATCCGTGGCGTGATGCCATATTGGAACGTGATCGCCCGATCCGTGTGATGTAGCTACGCATACGTTGTCTCCAAATCGCGTGACATGCTGCCACCGCTTCGCCAGCGGCTGTGCGGCAAACTAAACCTAGTTCCTAAAACATCACCCGATGTCTTAATCATTACAATAGAAGTTTAAGACTATGATTGCAAGAAAAAAATGATGAGTACCCAGCGCATGGGATTCGTCCAATATTTCGGCGTTCTACGTCCACGAGCAAGCAACGGCCCCAGAATCCGTCCGCTACGCATGGCGGATGCCGAGATTCAACTCGTCCGCGAAATGGGCTGGGATCAGCACCGGCTGCGTAGCGCGCTCGCCAGTCTGGCGCTCCTGGTCGATCAGCCGGACGCACGCCTCAACGACCTCGCGGGCGTCGAAACCGAGGCGTTTGAACGGCATCATCGACTCGACATGGGATGGGAAGTTTTCGTGGACCACGACCTCAAGATCCTGCGGGACGCGCACTCCGGCGGCCATCAGGCCGGTGGCGGCGGCGTCGGTGAAATGATCGTCCGCAATGATTAACCCGCTCGGCCGGTCCTCAGGATTACGCATCAGCAGGTGCAGCAGGGCTGAGACCGTCTGTCGCGACTCGGGCAGAACCGAATGACGCCAGTACGGCGGGCACGTCAGCCCGTGACGCGCCAGCGTCGGCGCGACCTTGGCTTCGTAATCTTCTCCGCCGGGCATCACGATCGCGATCGACCCGCAACCGCGGGATGCCAGGTGCGCCGCCGCCTTCTCATAGTAGCTGCTCGTATCCGGCATGACCAACGAGACATCAAGGCCTTCCAACAGTTTTGAAGGTCGCGAGATCAGGACCCGCGGAACGAGCCGCTCCCTCAACAACGGTGCCTGTGTCAGCAACGGCGTCGGACCGACGAAAATCATCCCCGCCAGCAGGTGGTGGCGCCCCGCCGCCAGAAGCTCGCCGTACTCGCGCACGTCGGTGTGTCCGTCAAGGTTGTAGAAAACGTCGATCGCGAGCGAACCGTCCGTGCGACGCACGCTGCGAGCGACGTCGGACAACACCGTCCAGAAGCGGTTCCATCTGCGCGGTTCTGATGGGTGCGCGGCGAACGCTATCGAATACCGGCTCAGGTGCGGCGGGCTGGTCGCGACGCGCGTCTCACGCCGGCCTTGAACTTCTATGAAACCTTCCTTGGCAAGCCGGTCGAAGATTTTCTGCACCGTGACGCGGCTAGCGCCGGTACTGATTTCAAACTCGCCTCGCGACGGCAATCGCTGGCCCGGCTGCCAATCACCGCGCACGATCTGCTCCCGCAACTGGCGAATAATAGTGGATTGCTTCTGTCGAGGTTCCTTCATGGGCAACTACGTTTTTAGAATAGAACTTGCGGGACAAGATCATAACATATGCCAAAGCGTCACGATCATCAATTTGACCCACCCGGCCTCCTGCGCCATGCGCAGGGCAGAATCATTTGACCCTTCCTTAAACTAATTAATTCGCATTTGCGCCAGCCCCCATCATCTGCTACATCCTCCCCACCGCAGAGGCCTCGCGGGTTGAACAATCCAGACTCTAACCCCGAGGTTTTGCATGGACGCACTGCTGTACGACATCCTTGCGCGCTTGAACAATGACCTTCAACCCGACGACGACCCCCGGGCGGCCAACGCCCGGCATCGGCTCGTCGATCTGCTCACCATCGCCATCCTCGGCGGGCCGTGTTCACAGGGGGTCGCAACTGCCAGCGCTGGCCACTCGCCACGGCTGCGATGTCACCGTTCGCACGTGCGCTCCAATTCGAGTCGCGTGTCCTGCTTCAATTCCCCTCGTCCGTGGGTTACAACATCCTGCATGGGGATTGCGGGAGGCCAAATCGCTCGGCACCACATGGGCTTGCCCGCGCCGCAGTTCCACGTCGAACACGCACAGCATCCGCATTTCGATCACGGACGATCGCATCCGTGGAGATCTCGATGACCCCTCTGTCCCCACATCAAGCATGCTACTTTGCCCACGAGCTGACCCGCCTCGGTGCCGTAGGTGAACTGGACCGCCTCAGCAACACACTTTTCGACTCCAAGGTCGATCTCAATCCTCACCAGATCGACGCCGCGTTGTTTGCCCTGTCGAACCCGTTGCAGAAAGGCGTGATCCTGGCGGACGAGGTCGGGCTCGGGAAGACCATTGAGGCCGGTCTGGTCCTTTGCCAAAAGTGGGCCGAGCGGCGCCGCAAGCCGATCTTCGTGGTGCCGGCCCACATCCGGAAGCAGTGGCAGGCCGAGCTGATGGAGAAGTTCAGCCACATCGCAGAAGCGACCAAGGTGCGTGATGCAAGCTTCCCATTAGGTTTCAGTCGCCTCGGCGGCACTGACGACGCCCTCGCCCCAGGGCGGGCCTGTGAAAACGCGCAGTCGTTGGCATTCCAATTCTTGGGCATATTGCAGGAACAATCGAAGCGAAGCTTCTGATTGCTCGGTACGCTCCTGGCCATGGACAAAGTCGAAATAGGGGCAAAGCTGCACGCAGCGCATCCCGCTTTCGTGCATCGCAAGCTTCCAATCACCCGCCGGATGTGCGGTCAATGCGTCCGGCCATAGCTCAAAGCCGTCGTAACCGAGCGAGGCCAGGGTTTGCAGACCCAGGATTGGATCTGCGTCTTCAAAGCACCAGCAGAATGCTAACTCTACGTCACGCATGCATCCAAACCTTCCAGTCCTATACTGTTAAACTTTCTCGATCCTGCCCGATACAGCAGCGCGTGACATAGCCTTGATGACACGCAAGCCTGATACGATCTGGTCAGGCGTCACTTCATTCGGCAGTGACTCGCCTTGCACCGCACGGTAGAACGCGTGCCACTGATATCCACCGCTGACTGCTCCCGGCGTAGCGTTGCGAATGACAGGTCCGCTTGAGTCGCCATTGGTGACCAGCGTAAGCGTCGCGGTCTGACTTATGGGATCAACGCTACAGGGATGAGTATTCTCATAGATGGTGCCGCGCGCATAGTTCAGGACCATCGAGTTTTGGTACGGCCTGCCGTCGTCTACGCAGAAAGAGGCGAAAATGCTTCCGATTGCGCCGGACTTGAATTGAAGCGTGAGCTGTGCGTTGTCGGCCGTCGGACGTCCGGTGAATAGCCTGGATTCCACCACTTGTACTGCATCGACATCGCCGAGCAGGCGCACC
>JBBQQZ010000342.1:0-4219 GCA_038215325.1 Tepidisphaerales bacterium
CCTGTCAATCCGCAGCGACTTCTGCGTGGCAAGCGTAGAGGTCGCTTTGAGCGAAATCGCTCGAGGTTCTGTCAATCCGCAGTGGCCTTGGTGTGGCAAGCACCGGGCCGCTTTTTTCCGGGGGTCGAGTCCGAAGCACTCAGTCGTATCGATGGAGAGGCACATGCGTAAAGTTGTCGCTGGGATCGTTGGGTTCGCTCTGTGCAGTGGATCGGTCCTGCACGCCGCCATCTGGACCCCGCCAAGCGGGAGCAACGGGACGATCAATTACACCAACGGGCAGGACATCAACGGCTTGTTCGGCAACCCGGGGATCGGCGAGCAGAAGTTCGCCTTCGCCAACCCCTCGTCGTTCGCAGTGGTCTCGCCCGCCGGTCCGCTAAATATCACGGATACCGCGAGCGTCAACGTCGCGGCGTCGCCGGGCTTGTTTCTGAATACCGTGAGTGTTCGCGTCAAAGGGCTCTATACGATCGTCGGTTCGCCGGCGACGCTGACATTTTCCGGGTCGCTCAATATTGATGGCGGCGCGATCGTGGCACCGATCGTGTTCGTTCCCAGTTCGCCGATCACCAGCGGTTCGGCGTTGTTCATCGGCACGGCGCTCATCGACCTGCCCGCCAGCACATCGTCGGTTCAGGCGAGCCTTACCTTCACGATGTCCGCGATGTCGTCCGGTTCCGCGACCGCGCAGATGCAGAACCTGAACGCCGACCTCACCTTCACGACCATCCCCGAACCCACCACGCTGGGCCTGCTCGCCGGTGCCGGCTCTATGCTCCTGCGACGTCGCCGGGCTTGAGTCGATTTGGGGCACTTCCACCAGCGCCTATATATAGCTGTATGCGCGAACGAGCCGAGGGAGTGCCCGATTTTACCGTAAGTCGTTCTACCTCCAACGGTTACGCCGAATCGTGTTCACGATTCCGAATTTCTCACCTCAATCCAGATTTTTCCCTCCGCGCTGCGCTTTTGTCATGACAAATGCGCAGCGCGCCGGTCTATATGGAGGCCGCGCGCTCGCAGGGCGTGGTCGGCTCATTGACATGTGAATCAGATCGACCGTGCTCCATGTAGCAAATGTAGCACACTCGAAACGGCATCGACGCGCGGCAAGAAAGCGGTTTCGCCGTAAGTCATGGCCGGGCGCGGAGATGGCGACGTCCAGCGTAAGATCGCCGATGTAGCGCCTGATGTAGCATGCTACATCGGGTCCGGACGATCGAGGCGTCCAGGCTGGCGCAAGATCGCGTGACGAAACGACATGCTAAATGGCGAGCAGTTCAGATTCGCAATCAACGCTCGCTGGCAGAGTGGAGCGCCAGTCGAGGAAGCGGGCGACTGCGTCTTCGAAATCCTGCCGGCTGTTGATGACGCGGACGGCGTCCTTCAGCATCAGGCACGGGTTCATCTGCTTGGCGTACCAGCTCACGCGCTTGCGGAACTCGATTACCGCAGACCGCTCCGAGCGGTAGTGGCAGAGGTTATGGAAGTGCCGGCGCATCAACTCGCACTTGTGTTCGATGCTCGGCGAAGGCGGGATGATGCCGGTGGTTAGATAGCTCCAGGTGTCGCGAAATATCCACGGCTTGCTGAGCGCCGCCCGGCCGATCATCACGCCATGGCAGCCGGTGAGGTCGATCATCCGCTTCGCGTCCTGAGGCGAACGGATGTCGCCATTGCCGATCACGGGGATGTTGCTGACGGCACGGACAACTTCCGCGATCCCGTCCAGTCGCGCCGCGCCGCTGAAGCGCATCTCGGTCGTGCGGCCGTGGATCGTAATCATCGAAATGCCGGCATTTTCCAGGCGTTTTGCGAGCGCCGGCGCGACGATGCAACTGTCGTCCCAGCCGAGGCGCATCTTCGCGGTCAGCGGGGTGTGCTTCAGGACGGCGATGATTTTTTCGACCATGCGCACCGTGCGGTCCGGATCGCACAGCAGTTTGGACCCGCCGTCGCGCTTGGTGATTTTATCGACGGGGCAGCCCATGTTGATGTCGATGACGTGCGCGCCTTTGTCTTCCGCCCATCGCGCGGCCTCGCAAAGCCGATCGACGTCACCGCCGTAAAGCTGCATCGAAAGAGGCGAATCTTCCTCGCACGTGGCGGCGAGCTGCATCGATCGGAAGTTTTCGCGCAGCACGCCCTCGGGGCTAAGCAGGTCCGACACCGCCAGCCCCACTCCGCCGCACGATCGCGCGATCAGCCGGAAGCTGACATCGCAATACCCCGCGATCGGCGCGAGGAGCAGCGGCGTTTCGAGCGTGAGGTTTCCGATTCGGAGAGGACGCATGTGCAGGGAGTTTACCCGATTTTCGCTTCGTTTAGCGCCGCATCACAACGCGGCGTTAAACGCCGGGTTGTGCCGGTTCGTCGAAGAGCGCATCGACGAATCGTTTGGGTTCGAAGGTTTCGATATCGTCGGGGGTTTCGCCGAGGCCGATGAATTTGACGGGGATGTTCAGTTCGTCCTTGATCGCGAGGATGACCCCGCCTTTGGCCGTGCCGTCGAGCTTGGCGAGCATCAGGCCGGTGACGTTGACGGCGCTGGTGAAATGCTTTGCCTGGTGGACGCCGTTTTGGCCGGTGGTGGCGTCGAGGACGAGGATGACTTCGTGCGGGGCGCCTTCGATGCGTTTGGAGATGACGTCGCGGATTTTCTGGAGTTCTCGCATGAGATGCTGCTGCGTGTGCAATCGGCCGGCGGTGTCGACGATGACGACGTCGATGCCGCGCGCCTTCGCGGCCTCGCAGGCGTCAAACGCGACGGCGGCGGGGTCGGCACCTTGCTTGTGCTTCACGATCTCGATCCCGAGCCGCTGCGACCAGATCGTGAGCTGCTCGACCGCCGCAGCGCGGAACGTGTCGCCGGCGGCGACCATTACGGTTTTGCCGGCTCGGTTTTTCAACAGGCTGGCGAGCTTGGCGATCGACGTGGTTTTGCCCGCGCCATTCACGCCAGCGACCATGATCACCGTCGGCCCGGACGCCGCGAACTTGATCTCCCGCTCTTCGGCGGGCCAGTCGCGGAGCATCAGCTCTTTGACAACATCCTTCGCCTCGGCGGCGTTCTTGATCCGCCCGAGACGCCAGCGATCGCGGATCGCGCCGACGATCATGTCGACGTTCTTCACGCCCATGTCGGCGCGGATGAACTTCTCCTCGATCTCCTCCAGGAACGCGTCATCAATCTGCCGGCCGGGAACGAACAGCGTCCGCACGTCCGTGTTCAACACGTCGGCGGTCTTCTTGAGCGCGGTCTTCAGCTTGTCGAGGGTTTTTGCGAAAAAGCTCATGTCTGGTCCACGAATCTACACGAATCGGCACGAATAAGAATCAGGCGCGGCAAAACTGTGTTTGTACGGGATTCGTGTCGATTCGTGAAGATTCGTGGATCGCTCGCGGATCAATCGAGGGAGGTCGACAGTACCGTCTGCGTTTGTTTAGTGCGGTAGTCCTTGAGTTTTTGCGCGAGCGACGAGTCATTTGTGGCCAGGATGCTGATCGCGAGCAAGGCCGCGTTCTTCGCGCCCGCTTCGCCGATCGCGAGCGTTCCCACCGGGATACCCGCGGGCATCTGGACGATCGAAAGGAGACTGTCCATGCCGCTGAGCGCCTTCGATTGCACCGGTACACCCAAAACCGGCAGGTGCGTCTTGCTCGCACACATCCCCGGCAGGTGCGCAGCGCCGCCAGCACCGGCGATGATCACCTTGATCCCGCGCGTATCGGCTTCAGTCGCGTACTTGAACAGCAGATCCGGCGTGCGGTGCGCGGAGACGATCTTGCACTCATGCGCGACGCCGAAATCCGTCAGGATCTGGTCCGCATGCTTCATCGTCTCCCAGTCCGATTTGCTGCCCATGATGATGCCCACGAGAGGTTGCATGATGTCGCATGATAGTCGATCTACTCCTTCGCGGCACTTTTCGCGCCGGCGGTCACGGCGGCGCAAAGTGCGCCAAGACGCAAACACCGCAAAGAAAAATGACTTCTTTCGGGCCTACTTTGCGTTCTTCGCGCCTTTGCGCTCTTTGCGTCACCAGCATCGCGACCAACACGCGCGCTTTGTCGGCCAAAGTTTTTCAAGATTCGCGCGTCAGATAACCGATCGAAAGGGTATGCGATTCGATTCCATGATCACCAACCCCGGCCGATTGACGATCCTGACCGCTTTGTGCGACGAAGCGACGCAGGACTTCGTCACTTTGCGCCG
>JBBQQZ010000343.1:0-4218 GCA_038215325.1 Tepidisphaerales bacterium
TCTTCGACGATCGCGCGGTGCAGTTCGTGCAGCCCTTCAGGATCGACGCAGCGGGTGATGCGCGTGAGCACGTCATCGCCGAGCCGCAACTGCTGGTTGAAATCGGCGGTGCGGGACAGGATCGCGCCGCTCGCCAGGTCCACCAGCAGCACGACGACCGTGGTCGTGCCGATATCGATCGCCACGCCCAACGGCCTGGCAGGAGGCGGACGATGATCCACGCGCGCCTGCCAGGCCCCGCCCACGTAATCGGCGTCGGCCCGCCAGACCGGATCGATGCGATCGATTGTCGGCGTCGTGAACTCGGTGACAACGCTCGGCTTCTGTTCCAGCAGCGACCGATCAGGCACGTCGAGGCGCAGGATCGCATCGCCGTCGAGCTGGTGCTGGCACGCGCGCAGTTGACCCGCCCATCTGCCATCGACGCGGACGCCGCTGGTGGAGTTGATGAGCGAACCGGAGGTGGTCTGGACCATGCACCCGTCGCACAGCCCGCGCTCGCCGCAGCGTGTGTTCAGCGCCACGCCGGCGCGGCGCAGCAATGTGGAAAGCGGCAAGTCGCGCATGTCCTTCGGCACCGCCACGGTGCGTCGAACCCCCTTCAATCCGATTTCAATCCGGTCCTCGCTCATACTTTTTCGCTCCTGTTCCGTGCGGCCTTCGGTCGCACCCGGTCCTCGCCTCGATACCCGTTGTATCACGACGGTAATCGGATTTGCATGTCCGATTTTATCTCCCCCATGATTCACTTTTGACATGTACGCTTCGGCCGAATGCATGGATTTTCCAGTCAAATGCCGGGAGGAGGCTTGCAAACAGGACCAATTGAACCTTTGATAGGCGACATAAAGGAGATTTCGATGGCGGACTTAAGTTTGTTGAAACAGGTGGTTGGCAAAGGGAATCGTAACGAGACCAAGCGGCTGGTGCAGGAGGCGATGGACGCCCAGCAACCGGCGCAGGACGTGCTCGACGCGATGGTCGCGGCGATGGACGAGATCGGCGCAAAGTTCCAGAAGAACGAAGTCTTCGTCCCGGAAATGCTCGTGGCGGCCCGGGCGATGAAGGAAGGCATGGCGCTGCTCGAACCGGTGCTCGTGAAAGCCGGCATCAAGCCGGCATTCACCGCCGTCATCGGGACGGTGCAGGGGGATTTGCATGACATCGGCAAGAACCTGGTCGCGATGATGTGGAAGGGTGCCAACTTCGGCGTCGTCGATCTGGGCACCAACGTCACCGCCGAGAAGTTCGTGACGGCGGTGAAGGAAAGCGGCGCGAAGGTGGTCGGGTTGTCGGCGCTCTTGACGACGACAATGCCCGCGATGCGCGAGACCGTCAAACTAATCCGCGCGGGTGCAACCGGCGTGAAAGTCGTCATTGGCGGCGCGCCGATCACGCAGCAGTTCTGCGACGAAATCGGTGCTGACGCCTTCGCCCCCGACGCCGCCAGCGCGGTGGAAATCGTGCGAAAGCTTGTCGCGGTCTGATCGACGACGCAATCAACGGACGGAGCCAGAATGACGACTTCACTGACCAGTCGCGAGCGTGTGAACCGCATGCTCGAGCGACGCCCGCACGACCGCATCCCGCGTCACGAATCGTTCTGGCCGGAGACGATCACGCGATGGCAGACGGAAGGGTTGCTGGGCGATCAGCAATCGGTGCTGGAATTGCTGGAGTCGGATTTTGCCGCACTGAACTGGCTGTGGCCGCAGGCGTTTCCGGGGGAGGATCGCACCGTTGACCAGGACGAAACCACCCGCGTCGTTCGTGACGGCAATGGCAAGCTGGTGCGCTACTGGAAAGGCCGGTCGGGCACACCGGAGCATCTTGGTTTTGAATGTGACACCCGCGAGAAGTGGGAGCAGGTTTTCAAGCCCGCGTTGCTGGGCACGGGTCTGCAATGCGATCCGAGCGCCGTCACACGCGCCTACACGCGCGCCCGGGCTGCGGGAAAGTGGTGTCACCTCACGGGGGTCGAGTCGTTCGAAGAAACGCGTTCGCTCATGGGAGACGAAATCAGCCTGATCGCGATGGCGGACGATCCGGACTGGGTGATGGACGTGTCGCGCACGTTCACCAACGTCATGCTCCGGAACCTCGACGCGATGATGGCGACCGGGATCGAGCCGGACGGGCTTTGGATCTACGGCGACATGGCGTTCAAGACTGCGACAATGTGCTCACCCACGATGTACCGCGAACTGATCTGGCCCGACCACAAGCGGCTGGCGGATTGGGCGCACGTCCACAACATGAAGTTCATCTACCACACCGACGGCGACATCAACGGCGTGATGGACCTGTACGAAGCCGCCGGCTTCGATTGCCTCCAGCCTCTCGAGAGCAAGGCGTCGATGGACGTCCGCAAGCTCATCCCAAAACACCATGAACAACTCGCATTCTTCGGCAATATCGACGTGATGACGATGGCGACCAACGATCTGGCGAAGATCGAGGCCGAGATCGTCAGCAAATTCGCCGCCGGCAAGGAGCACCGGTGCTACGCGTACCACTCCGACCACTCCGTCCCGCCAAGCGTGTCGTGGGACACGTATCGCGCGATCATCGACATGGTGAAGCGGCATGGCGATTACGCGTGAACTAGAGCGGATCACATCCGCTGGTAGCGGTCGTGTTTTGTAGGGTTCGCCGTGCGAACCGTTTTTCAGTCGGTTCGCACGGCGAACAATACAAGAAACGCCACACCCGTCTGCAATCCGCTCTAAAGAGAAGACTATGACCCGCAACCTGACATCACTCGAAAATTTCCGCCGCATGATCCAGCATCGCGACCCGCAATGGATGCCGCTCGACTTGCCGTGTACCCCACCGGTGCATGACCGGCTGGTCGCGAAGGTGGGTCAGGATTTGACGGCGGCGTTCGGGCTGGATTTTCGCGGTTGCGGCTCCGGCACGCGCGGCAACCCGGCGGCGTGGCGCGAGGCGTTCAGGGGCATCGGAAATCCGGTCGCCGACGACGCCGAGATCGATCCCTTCGGCGTCACTCACATCAAACCCCCGGCCGAGTCGATCGGCGAGGCGACGCACTTCCGCACGATGCTTCACCCGCTTGAAGCGATCACCGATGTCGCGCAGCTTCCCAAGCTCCCCTGGCCGACCGTCATCACGCCGGCCCAATGCGATGAGATCCGCCAACAGGCCGATCGCACGCACGCCGAAGGCCGCGTGCTCCAGGGCGGGTGCGAATGTACGCAGTTCGAGTGCGCCTGGTACGTGCGCGGGATGGACAATCTTTTCATGGATCTGGCCGAGGGCAACGGCATCGCGGATTGGCTGCTTGATTACTTCACCGAGCGATCGATCCACGTTGTGCGTGCGTACTGCGAGAACGGCGTCGATGTCATCGGCCTCGGCGATGATGTCGGCACCCAGCGCGGGATGATGATGTCGGTCCCGACGTGGCGCGAGCATCTGAAACCGCGCCTCAAGCGCGTTATCGACGCGATCCGCGCCGCGCAAGCCGATCGCCACGTTTACGTCCGCTACCACAGCGATGGCGACATCCGACCGATCCTGCCCGACCTCATCGAACTGGGCATCGATATCCTCAACCCCGTGCAGCCCGAATGCATGCCGGTGGACGAAGTGATCCCGCAATACCAGGACCAAGTCGCGTTCTGGGGCATGGTGGGCACGCAGACAGTCATGCCGTTCGGATCGACCGATGACGTGCGGCGGATTGTCGCCGAGTGCGGGCGTCTTGCCGCAGCGGGCGCGGCCGTTATTGTCGCACCGACGCATGTACTGGAGCCGGACGTGCCCGATGCGAATATCCTAGCACTCGTCGAAGCCGTTCACGCCGCACGCCTCGATGGCGCGGCAACCGTCAAGTGAATGCCATCGACCGGCTGGCGCATGGCCCGCCGCGAATGAGCGCCGATAGTGGAGCGAGCAAGGAAAACCACTCATGAACGACCGACAACGATTCAACGCCACGCTCCACTACCAGCCGCGCGACCGCATTCCGCTGTTCGATTTCAACTTCTGGGATGAAACGCTCCCGATCTGGCACGAACAAGGCCTGCCCCGCACGATCAACCGCGGAAACGCCGGCGACTACTTCGGCCTCGATTGCTCGCTCGGCGGGGGTGAGCCGAAGGACTGGAGCACGGGCGTGCATAGCGGGCTTTGTCCGTCGTTTGAGCCGGGCATCATCGACGACGACGGCGACCTCTACACCGAAGTCCAACCCGA
>JBBQQZ010000344.1:0-4206 GCA_038215325.1 Tepidisphaerales bacterium
TGGCGCTGAACAAGCCGCTGGCGACCGCGTACTACCTGAAGGAGGATTTGCGGCAGTTCTGGGAGCAGCCGGGCAAGCCGGCGGCGGAGAAGTTCCTGAACGACTGGATCAAGCGGGCCGACAGCAGCGGCATCCGCATGCTCAAGCAGTTCGCGCTGACGCTGGCCAAGCACCGCCACGGCCTGCTGGCCTACTACGACTACCCGATCACGACCGCGGCGCTGGAAGTCACGAACAACAAGATCCGGACGCTGCAACGCCAGGCGTACGGGTTCCGGGATCGGGAGTTTTTCAAGCTCCGCATCTATGCGCTGCACGAAACGAAGTACGCATTAGTCGGATGAACCAGATTAACGACCATTTTCATTTTGTCGATTCTCTTTGCGTGCATGCGATAATGTCGCCATTCATGAAATGCAAACGCGCACGCCAATCCGGGCATCATCACCCTTGAACAACCGCGATAAGCAGACTTGCAACATTTGCCACCACCTGTACCATTTCTCCTGACTCGACACGCTACATGGAGGTAGCACCCAATGCTTGGTCGCCAATTCGCATCACTGATCCTCGCTTCTTCCCTGCTCCTCGCCGGTTGCGGCGAGTACATCACCTTCTCCAAGCAGAGCCGCGCGCGCGGTCTGCAATATATGGAGACCAACCAGACGGAAGAGGCCAAGGGTGCCTTCCGCGATGCGGTTCGACAGAACCCGCGCGACTACCAGAGCTACGCGCATCTGGCCGGCCTTTACCAAAAAGAACGCGCCTACTCGCAGGCGGTGACCAACTACCGCACGTCGCTTGATGTCCAGAACATCACCGATGAAGGCCGCGCTGACGTGGCGTTCAAGCTCAAAACCATCGACGCCTTCGCCAAGTGCCTGGCGATCGCGGATACGCACGATTCGGAAGTGAACACGCTCGAACAGACCGCCAAATCCAGCACGTCCGGCGACGAGTATCTCGTCCTCGCCAAGACGTTCGCCGCCCGCGGCGACGCCGATTCGGCGATCGATGCCTACGCCAAAGCGGCCCAGCAGGCGCCAAAATCGTTTTACATCGCCAAGGACCAGGGTCTTTATCTCGAGCAGGTCGGCCATAAGCCGCTCGCCGAGCAGGCTTTGCGGCGCGCGTACCGCATCAACCCGAACGACGAAGCCGTCAGCACCGCGTTGCGCCGCCTCGGCGTCGTCCCCGGCCCGGCGCTGAAGGAAGAAGGCGAACTCGCCAAACCCGTCCTCCCGCGCGGCCCGATCCCTGACTATATCACCCCCGACCGCAAGCCGGTCCAACCCGTCCCCGCGCCGGCCCCCGGGCCTTCCCCGGCGGACTGAAGGGAGTCAGGCTCCTGAAACCCGCGGCGTCGGAGCGGATTCCCGCTTTAGATCCGCCTGCAAAAGCGACTCCACCATGTGAAGCTTGAGTTCCGCCGACGCTGCGTCGTGGTAGAGGTTTCTCAGTTCGCCCGGATCCTGCTCAAGATCGAACAACTCGCCCCAGTCCGGGTGGTTGCGGTAGACGGTCAATTTGTAACGTCGCGTGACCAGGGTCCGAAGATGGACCGTGCCCCTGCTGTGGTGGTTCTCAATGATTGCGTGATCGCGGGGCGGATTTTGACCGCTGCACCACGCGTCAAGTTGGGGCAGACCCTGCATCGCGTCCGGAACGTTGACCCCGGCGGCCTGCAAGAAAGTTGGCGCAAGATCGACGAGCGATTGAATCGCGTCATCCTCCCCGCGCGGCGCGATACGGCCGGGCCAGGCCACCAGGAACGGGACGCGCAGCACGTCCTCGTAGTGAAACGGCCCCTTCGCCACAAGCCCGTGCTGCCCGATGAAGTGCCCGTGGTCGCAGGTGAACACAATCAGCGTGTTGTCGAGTTCCCCAATCGCCTCCAGGTGGTCCAGCGTCTTGCCGATCCAATGATCCATAAAGCTGATCATCCCGTAGTACAGCGCGACCGCCTTGCGAAGCGACTGTTCGTCATGCAAGTGCGAGTGGTACCCGTGATTCAACGGACCGAACTCCGCAAATGACGGATTCTGCTCGCGCGTCCGCTGGTGCGGTACGGGCATCTGGTCGAACTCGCCGGGGGTGAAGTGCCCGATATCGACTTCGTCCGGGTCATACATGCTCGCCCATGGCTCGCTAACGGTGTAAGGCGGGTGCGGATCGTGATAGCTGCTCCAGATGAAGAACGGCTGGCGCGCGTCGTGCGCATGCTGGATGGCGGCGATCGTGCGCTGGCCAGTCCACGCGGTGTAGTGGAGGTGCTCCGGAAGCTTCCATGGCTCACTCGCCACGCCGCCGTAGAACTTCTGTTTAAGGGGCGCGTGAGTCGAGCCGCCGTCCTTCACCCCATCGGTGCGGGGCGCGAAATACTCGCGCCAGTCCGCCAATCCCTGCTCTTCGAGCCAGATCGCATAATGCTGCCCGACGTGCCCTTCGTGCGCGTGGTTCCGGCAGGTTTCGACATGATCGAAGCCGTACCATGGGGTGTGTTTTTCGTTGAATTTTCTCCAGAAATCCAAGTCCCTCAGTAGCGGATACGATTCGATCGAAACGGAATCAGGCGTGCTCTTCAATGGCTGGAAATGCGCCTTGCCGATCAGAGCGTTCCAGTAACCCGCCGCACTCAGGTATTGGCCAATCGTGGCAGCGGTTTCCGGCAGTTTGGTGCCGAGCGTCCAGGCACCATGCGTACTGGGATACTGGCCCGTGAGAATTGAAGCCCGGGTTGGAGTGCAGGTCGGGTTGGGGCAGTAGGCACGCGGAAAATTTACGCCCATGGCAGCCAGGCGATCCAGATTGGGAGTCTTTATGTTGGGATTGTTGATCCCGAGCGTGCGCCAATGCTGCTGGTCTGATGTAATTAACAGAATGTTCGGCTGCATGCTGGGGAGGTTAAGCGAGGCTTAAACTGCGGGCAACTCGACGTGGGGACAACAACCAGTATAGTCCAATCGCAATGCCTTCTTCTGGAAAATACGACTACCGCGCCAAGCACCGGGCCCGCGCCCACGAAGCCGCCCACGCTGAGGCCGAGCCCACGCACGAGTTGCGCATCCCCGATCACGTTCTGGCACCGTCGGGCAAGGCGGATTTGATCGAGTCCGACGGTGCGCTCGCCAGCCTGCTCGCCGAGCTGCGCGCCGCCGGGTCGTTCGCGTATGACAGTGAGTTCATCGGCGAATCCTCCTACCACCCGCGGCTGTGCCTGATCCAAGTCGCCACGACCACGCGTGTGTCGCTGATCGATCCGCTGGCGAAGGTCGATCTGACGCCGTTCTGGAATCTCCTGAGTGACGCCAGCGTGGAGAAGATCGTCCACGCCGGCGCGCAGGACGTGGAACCGGTCGCCCGCCTGACCGGCCAGCCCGTCCGCAACGCGCTCGACACCCAGATCGCGGCCGGGTTCTGCGCGATGGCGTATCCCACCTCGCTCGCCAAGCTTGTGCTCGAACTCACCGGCGTCGCGCTGCAAAAAGGCTTGACCTTCACCTTCTGGGAGCAGCGCCCCCTCTCCAGCAAGCAGATGCGCTACGCAGCCGACGACGTTCGCTACCTCCCTGCTGCCATGATCGAACTGAAAAAACGCCTCGCCAAGACCGGGCGCATGGACTGGGTCCGCGCCGAGTGCGATCTGCTGTGCGACCCCTCCAATTACGGCTTCAACCCCGAAACTGCGGTCGAAAAAGTCCGCGGCGCAGGCTCGCTCGATGCCCGGCAACTGAACGTGTTAAAAGAAATCGTCCTCTGGCGCGATGTCGCCGCACGTGAAGCGGACTTGCCCTCGCGCTCGTACTTGCGCGACGAGGTGCTGATCGATCTGTGCCGCAACCTGCCGAAAAAAGCCGAACAGCTCAACCGCGTGCGCGGTTTGCCTAATCCCGTGATCGCCGAGCACGGCGAATCGATCCTCGCGTTGGTCGGCCGCGGGCTCGGTGCCAGCACCGAGGGCGTGGATGTGCTCCGCGGCGCCGAACCCACCCCCAGCGAACGCTTCAGCGCCGACGCCCTGTGGGCCGCGGCGCAGGCGATCTGCATCGGCCAGTCCATCGACCCCGCCGTCGTCACCAGCCGCCAGGAAATCGGCAACTTCCACCGCCACCTGATCGACGAAACCGACCCCACCGGCCTCCGCATCACCCAATCCTGGCGACGCAACGCCCTCAGCGACCGCCTCGCCGACGTCTACCGCAACAA
>JBBQQZ010000345.1:0-4177 GCA_038215325.1 Tepidisphaerales bacterium
TCACGCCGCCAGCTTCAACATCGACATTGTCGTCCCCGCGCCGACGGTCGCGCGGATGGGGGTGCTGGCGGGGCCGTTTTGTTTGCGGGGGTTGAAGTAGAAGGCGGTGTAGTAGACGGCCGCGCCGGGGGCGACGGTGGGGGGCACTTGCAGGCTGACGGTGGTGCGGCCGGTGGTGGCTTCGAAGCGGAAGTCGTTTGCGCAGGCGGGCGGGTTGTCGCCGACGTGGGAGAAGATCGCGATGCCGGCGGTGTGTTGCGGCAGGCGTTTGCCGGCGGGGTCGGCGGGGTCGCTGATGCGCAGCGTCACGACCGATCCATCCACTTTCACCACGCTCAGCACGGGTGCGAACGTCGGCGCGGGGTGTGAGGTGTTGCGGGCGTTGCGGATGTGGATGCCCAGCGCGATCTTGTCGGCGGTGTCGATCGATGCCGACGCCTGCACCGCGAGGTAGATCGGCCGCAGCAGGTTCAGCATGGCCGTGCGGTTGGCGTTGCGGGTCGCGGTCAGGGCTTCGGAACGCACGCCGTTGGCGCGGGCTTCGTTGAGCGCCGCCTGCGATTCGACGAACGCATTCACCGCCGCCGTCACGGCCAGGGCGGTTTCGGGCGATTGCTGATAGGCAGCCGGGTTCGCCGCCAGCACCGCGGCGAAGTTGCCCGCTTGCGCCGTCAGTTCGCCGTCCTTTTGAGAGAAGCCCATCGTCGATCCTTTCCGCTGTCATCGCCAGTGCCGCACCGCCGCGCCGCGTTATCCGTTGCATCGACCATCGCCCGCGACGACATAAGCCCCCGATCCAAATTGCCGCGCGCGGGCCCGGCGCGATAATATCCCGCGTCAAACGGTAACGACGCCCCGGCCAGAAAATCCTTCGCCTCCCGCATCTGCTTTAGCCTCCCATCCGCTCCTACGGGTGTCACGTCAGAACAATCCGACGTGACATCAGAACGTTTCGGTGCCACAGCGGATCGTTCCGACATGACATTGGAGGGTTTCTCCTTCACGCCGATTCATTCCCGCGTCACGCCGAAGGGTTCCGGTGCCGCATCCGTTCATTCGGACGCGACGTCAAAACGTTCTGATGCCGTGTCGGTTCATTTCGACGCGCGGTCGAAGTGTTCGGGTGTTACGCGGGAAGGGTTGGACGTGACGCCGCAACGTTGGGATCTGGTGTCACAACGCGTTGGCGATCATGGCGATCATTCGGTTCCGGTTTACGAGTTGAAGAGTTTTAGCCACGAATCACACGAATGAAGCACGAATAAGACGGAAGAATGCAAGGCATGGTGCAATCATTCGCAAAACCTCTGAACAACCTGGTCATTTCCAGATTGTCACGCTGAAGGACTCCGAAGCATTTACTCGATCGCGCGCTTCGCAAACCTTCCTGCTGCCCACAAGATGCTTCGGCGTAACTGAGGATGACCATTCACGCAGTAGCTGAGATTGTTCAAAGGCCTCCTTTCTGCATTCGTGTCCTATTCGTGTGAATCGTGGCTAACTCTTCTTCGCGAATCGCGATCGGTACTCTCCCGGCGTCATTTCCTGCGATTTGCTGAAGACCACCGAAAAATAGCTCGCCGATGCGAAGCCGCTGGCGGTGGCGATCTGGGGGAGGGTGAGTTCGGTTTCGACGAGCAACTGCCGCGCCCGGTCGACGCGGCAGCGTTGGATTTCGTCGAGGATGGATCGCCCCAGCGCCGCGCGGAAGCGGCGCTCGATCTGCCGGCGGGAGAGCGTCAGTTCCTTGGCGACATCCTCCACGGTGATCGGCCGACCCGCGTGGGCGTGGATGTAGCGGACGGCGTCGGCGACGTCGTCGTCGCCGATCGCCAGCAAGTCCGTCGATTGTCGCGTGATCACGCCGGTGGGGGGGATGAGCAGTAGCTTTTGCACGTCCGGCGTCGCGGAGGGGTCCGATTCTGGGAACATCAGGCGTTCGAGCATCGCGGCGGCTTCAAAGCCGATGCGTTCGCGGGCGGTGTTGACGGTCGAGAGTGGAGGATAGGCGAGGCTCTGGACGAGGTCGTCGTTATCGACGCCGAGCACCGCGACATGGTCGGGGACTTTCAGATTTCGCGCACGGCACGCATCCAGCGCCCCCAGCGCGGCCGAATCGTTGGAACCCATGACGGCGACGGGGGTTTCGATCGTTCCGAGTGTCTCGATGAGCTGCTCGCGTGAGGTCGCGGTCAGGCACCGGATCGACGTTTCCGCCAGCCTCGCGGCGAAGCCGTCATGCCGCAATTTTGCGAACGAGCGGGCATCGGGATTGAAGAACACGAACCGCTTGAAGCCCAGTCGCAAAAAATAGTCCGCGCCCAGTCGTCCCACCGCCACGTCGTCCGACACCACCGACGGAAATCGCGTCGTCGGCAACGCCGAAGAGACGTTGACGACCGGCGTTGTTGTCGCCTCCAGCGATTTCACCTGCTGCGGCGTTGCCGCCTGCACGATCAGGCCAGTGAACGTATCGAGGTGGGTCGTCAGTTCCTGGTCGTTCACGCCCTGCACGCGGCACATCCAGGCGCGGGCGAAAGCGAACGACGTAATCCCACGGATTACCCCGCGGGAGTAGCCGCCAACGGTGTTTACGATCACGCCGATGATGGGTCGGGCGGTGGAGGAGGGTCGGGTCATGTCGCAAAATTAAAACGCTTTTCCGCAAACTTCAATCGTAATTCTTGCCGCCGTCTCGGATACTGCCTGAAGAAGGTTGGCCGCAGAGACGCAGAGACGCGGAGTAGTAATCCACGAATCTGCACTAATCCGCACGAATGAGAAGCCAGATTCATTGGTGAGGATTCGTGAGGATTCGTGGACCGTTTTTTCCAGCCTGCGCCATACCGCCTAGTTCATCATTTGAAGGAGCATTCATGCGTTGCATTGTCACCGGCGGGGCCGGATTCCTGGGTTCGCACATCACTGACCTGCTTTTGTCGCAAGGGAACGAAGTCGTCGGCATCGACAACTTCATTACCGGCAGCAAGGACAACGTCGCGCATCTGAGCGGGAACAAGCAGTACTCGTTCATCGAAGCCGACGTGATCGAGCCGCTGAAAATCGACGGCGCGGTCGATCGCATCTACCACATGGCCAGCCCGGCGTCGCCGATTGGTTACGTGAAGCACCAGGTCGCCACGCTGAAGGTTAACAGCCAGGGCACATGGAACTGTCTGGAACTGGCGGAGAAGAAGAAAGGCCGCTTCCTGATGGCCAGCACGTCCGAGTGCTACGGCGATCCTGCCATCCACCCGCAGCCCGAATCGTACTGGGGCAACGTCAATCCGATCGGCATGCGCTCGATGTACGACGAAGCCAAGCGATTCAGCGAAGCCTGCACGATGGCGTATCACCGCGAGCGCGGCGTGGATACCCGCCTGATCCGCATCTTCAACACCTACGGCCCGCGCATGGACCCGTATGACGGCCGTGTGGTCATTACGTTCATCAAGCAGGCGCTGCACAACGAACCGCTGACCGTCTTCGGCGACGGCATGCAGACTCGCTCGCTCTGCTACGTCTCGGACCTGGTCCGCGGCATCAACCTCGTGATGGAGAACCTCGGCTTCGTCGAGCCGATCAACCTGGGTAACCCCAACGAGTTGACCATCCTCGACATCGCCAAGGAAATCCTGGCGCTCATCCCGCAGAGCAAGAGCACCATCACCTACAAGGAAATGCCCCCGGACGATCCGAAGATCCGCAAGCCAGACATCACCCGCGCCCGCAAGATCCTCGGCTGGGAGCCGGTCGTCACCCGGGCGGAAGGCTTGGGGAAGATGATCGAGTTCTATCGCGAAAAACTGGCGTAGCGGTTAGCGCGGTCGTCGTGGTTCGATGTCGATGACGACAGGAGCCAGGAGACTCTCTCGGAGACGAGAGGGCGCCTTGGGATGGCCACACGCTTGCCGTCAAACCGATCACGCTCGATCTGGCCGGAGATGTCGAGGGTGCGTTTGGCATCGCAGGCGGGTCCGCGCCGACTCTCGTCTGTTCCCCGAGCAAGACCGGCGCGTGCCACGTGACTCACGCGAGCGGCTGTGTTTTGAACGACGAACGCGATCCGACAAAACTGGCGTGATTAAATAAAATCGTGCGGCGCTGCGCCTTTGTCATGACAAGCGCGCAGCGCGCCCGGTCTATACGGAGGGTCCGCGTGCGGGCCTGGCTCATT
>JBBQQZ010000346.1:0-4124 GCA_038215325.1 Tepidisphaerales bacterium
GTGGCGGTGCCGAGGGTTTCGTGGATGTGGGGGGCGCAGTGCAAACCGGGGCGGGTGAGGATGCCGAAGTCCGCCTCCAACGCCCGCGCGAGCTCGACGGGTTCGTATCCGTCGATGCGCACAGAAAAAACGCCGATGCGATCCTTCACGCCGGGGGGGCCGTAGACGGTCAGGCCTTCGATGCCTTGGACGCCATCGATGAAGGTGCGGACGAGGTCCTGTTCCTGGGCGCAGAGTTTGTCAACCGTCTGATCGATCACCCATCGAAGCCCCGCCGCCAGGCCGATGATGCCGATGGCGTTGTGGCTGCCGGGTTCGTACTTGTCGGGCATGAAATTCGGCTGGGTGGCGTGCTCGCTGACCGAGCCCGTCCCGCCTTCGCGCAGCGTGCGCACGATCTTCTCCATCCCCGGCCGCAGATACAGGAAACCCGTGCCCAGCGGCCCCATCAGCGCCTTGTGCCCCGGTGCCGCCAGAAGGTCGATGCAGTCTGCCTGCACGTCGATGGGCACGTGTCCGGCGCTTTGGGCTGCGTCGACGATAAACGGCACGGCGTTCTCCCGCGCGATCTGCCCGATCTTGCGGATCGGCTGGACCGTCCCGGTGACGTTGCTGCCGTGGGTTACCGCGATCAATTTGGTATCGCGACGGATCGCTTTGCGGATGTCGTTCGGATTCACCAGCCCCGTCTGCGGATCGACCGGAACGACGGTGGCATCGACCAACCCACGATCGCGCATCGCGTTAATCGGGCGTAGGATGCTGTTGTGGTCGATCGCGGTGCAGATCACGTGCGCGCTCGATTGCTTGGCCGGATCGATCAATCCCTTGATCGCCAGGTTCAGCGAGTCGGTGCAGTTGAGCGTGAAGACGAAGTGATTGGCGTCCTGCCCGTTGAAAAGCTGATTGAGCAACTGCCGGCAATCCTGGATCAACTGCCCCGTCTCCACCGCCTCCGCATACGCCCCCCGGCCGGCGCTGGCACCGATCTCTTGGGCGTAACGCACCATCGCCTCCGTCACCCCCGGCGGTTTGGGGAAACTGGTGGCAGCGTTATCAATGTACAACCTGCGAGGCGCCATGGGAGCCAAGTTTAGGCGCGATGGGAGAGTCGAACAATAGAACCCCGCTTTACTGTCTCACGCCGACTCCTGTGGAGTCGGATCCGACCCCGCAGGGGTCGGCGTGAAGGGCGCGATCCATACCCACGCGTCGGAGCCTTGATCTTCAGCGATGTACCGGAGGGCGGCGCGCCAGTGGTCGGCGCTGTCAACCGGCTTGTAGGTTTCCCCTTCCGCCCAGAGCGTCACGTTCTTTAGCGACGGATCCGTATTTCGCGCGGCACGGGTGCCGAAATACTTGCACCAGCCGATGATCGTCCTGATTTCCTGCACATGGTCGGGCAGTTCGACCAGCATATGCAGGTGGTTCGTCGCGATGGCGATGGCCGCAAGGTCATGCTCGCGATGCCCAAGGTTCTCGACGACCGCCTCACCGACGGCTTGCAGCACCGCATACGGGAGGCGCACCGCCTCGCCGCTGCGCTGCTCGTGGTACGCCCGCAGTCCGGCATGCTCGTCGGCGGGGGGCGGGTTGCGATAGTCGCCTGAGGAGTGAATGCGATGCTCGCGATTGCGAAACCCGCGTAGGTCTCCGTGCAACCAGGTATTGTGAGTATTGACGATCACGTGGCGCCAACGTTTTCCCGGAGTGCTGCGCATGCAGAAAGACTATCAATCTCGAATCGTGCCGGGAAGAATTCCCAGTAAGCGCGACAGGCTCTCACGCCGACTCCTGTGGAGTCGGATCCGACCCCGCAGGGGTCGGCGTGTGTGTGTGTGCAATTTTACGGACGCGTGGAGGGGACAATGTCACACCCCCACGCGCACGTACTCGCGCCGGCGCATGTTGTAGAGGTGCATCCAGCGCGTGTGATCGAAGACTGGCGTCACTTCGTCGCTGACTCTGCGGAATTTGCCTGCCAGTTTGTCTTGCACGGGGTCGGTGATTTCGGTGGCGTCGAAGTCGAAGCTCGACCAGACGACGAAGCGTTCGATCTTGTCGGATCGTTCGAGATCGCGCGCCACGGCGAACGGGTCGGTGACTTCCCAGACGCGCAGTTCGGGCGGGTATCTGCCCCAGCGAACGTCGCGCCCGCGGAAGTTGGGGAGGTCTGCTTCCAGCCAGAGGTAGTAACTCGCGGGGCTGGAGGGAAACGTGCCCATGCCGGGTTCGGCGCCGCGATGCCGCACGGCGACGTAGGTACGGAAGGTGTTGCCCGTCGATTGGTGCGAGCGGACGATGTCGGCGGCAATACGGTCGACCGGGGGCTCGGACGGGGTGAAGACGCGGGCGTAGAAATTGCCCAGGTTGATCGCGATGAAGACGACCAGCGCGCCGCCGCGAAGCCACGGGCTGGGCAGGCGCGCGATGAGCACAGCGATCGCGATCGCGAAGGCCGGGTAGACAACGCCGACGTAGCGCGGCATCCAGACGCTTTTATCGGGGAAGCGCGGCGCGATCGTTAGCAGCCCGCAGATCAGTAGGACGACGGCGGTCGCGATAAGCAACCGCAACGACGTGTGGCCAATGGTTTTACGGCGCCAGATCATCGCGACAAGGATCGCTGCCCCGACCACGCCGAGGATCGTCAAACGCACGACGTGCAGTGCGTCTTCAGCCTGGAACTGCTCCACGAACTGCGTCCACGATTTGCCGAACGCCTCGGCCAGCGGCCTCCATGTGTCGGAGGCAGTGTAGAAATCGAATCTCTTGGCGGTCGGTTCGGGCCTCGGCAAGCGGGGCCAGTCGATGGCGGCGGGGGCCTTGAGCGCGAGTTGCGAGACGGCATCGAGCACGAACGCGGGTTTGGCGACGCTCTGGCTGTAGAGCGCGAACGCGGGAATGATCAGCCAGAAGCCGATCCAGAGCACGCGCCGGCGGACGTATTTGGAATCGACGACGCCGTCTTGAGCGATGCGGTCGAGCCGCGCCTTGGCGGGTTGGAAGACGCGTCGCCAGGGAAACAGGCCGATCGCCAGAAGCGCCAGCAGCGTGATGACCGACGCCTTCAGCAGCTTGAGCGTACGCGGGTTGACGAACGACTCGTCGTTGCGGCCTTCGTCAACGTGATTGCGAGGCCACTCCCAGCCGGTGAGGTAGGCGCTGGTCGTATAAAGCGCCAAACTCCCGAATTTCCGGCCGGCGTTGTAGGGTTCGACCCAGGGGGTTCCATTGACGTCGGTATTGAAGGTGCCGTCGTCGCCCACCACACGATCAAACTTCTGGTTAAACGACTCGACGTAGAACTGGCGTCCGAGCAGCATCACGTACAGTCCCAGGGCAAACAGCAGCACTGTCGGGAAATGAAACCTCGGCCACATCGTGATCGGGAAACGCAGCACGTCGCGAAACCGCCACCAGACCATCAGATCAAATTTCTTGCGAAGCAGCTCATAGATCGATACCGCCAGCAGCAGCAATGGCCAGCCGATCAGCAGGAAGAGCTTGATCAGACCCATCCAATGCTGGCGCGGCGCGGTCAGCCAGATCAGCACGTTGACCGCGACCACGATCAGCCCCAGCGAGTGGAACCCGATCATCGCGCACCCGGCTGCCACCCAGCAGAGCCATGCGGTCCAGGTTCGCACGCGCAGCCACCAGAGCAGGCAGCCAACGTTCAACGTGCAGAACAGCCACAGCGGCATGTACATCTTCGCGTCGCGCGAATAGATCAGCAGATACGCACTGAAACAGCAGATCGTCGCCGCCAGCAACGAAACGCGCGGGCCGAAGAGTTGGCGCGAAAGGAAATAGATCGCCGGGATCATGAGTGTGCCCGCGATCGCGGGGACCAGGCGCAGAAAAAACGGCGTCATCGGGATGCCGCCTTCAATCAGCCGGTGCGTCGGGGTGAAGATTTTCTTTTCGCCCGATTCGGTGATATCGCCCCAATAGGGCATGCCCTGCGCGATCCACCAGCCGAGCTGATAGTGCATGGGCGTGAAGGTTCCTTCGGCGAGCTGATCGAGTAGGTCTTCGTGCGAGCCGATGATGCGACCTGCGGTGGCGGATTCGTCCCCCCAGATGGTCGGCCGATCGATCGCGACAAACCGCAGGCCGGC
>JBBQQZ010000347.1:0-4076 GCA_038215325.1 Tepidisphaerales bacterium
CGAGGTGCAGATCTGGGACCTGCTCGAGTGCTTCCAGCGGCTGATGAAGGACATCGGCACGCGCGGCCCGAAGCAGCACGAAGTCACCTACGACGAAACCCCCATCGACCTCCACGCCGCCGACATCGAAGACCGCCTGAAGCGCGAGCCCCGACTATCCCTGCGTCTGATCCTCACCGAACGCACCAGCAAATCCGAGATGATCGGCATGTTCCTGGCGTTGCTGGAGTTGATCCGCGAGAAGAAAGTGCTGGTCGAACACAACGCCGAGACCGACGATTTCGAGATCGTCGATGCCCCCGAAGAACACCGCAAAACGTTCATCGGGGCATCGCTGGAACTTTCGGGCGTGGATGACGCGCCCGGCGCTGCTGGCGCCGGGAATGACCAAACGCGAATGGCGAATGACGAATCAAGCACGAAGGACGAATGATTTTCGTGGCATGGGCTACCAGCCCATGAGGTGTGTACTCGCACCGTTTGTGCGTACTCGTGCAAGACGAAAACGCGTCACTGACTCGTGCAGCAGGCCACTGACGCGCTTGCTTTTTCACTTCGCGATCAGCCGGAGTACCGGCCTCATGGGCTGGTAGCCCATGCCACAACACCCCTACGCCGCTTGGGCTTCCGTCTGATCTTCGATCTGCTTTACCGGCGTTACGGTTGCCTCGATCATCGGTGCGTTGAGGCTCAGGTAATGCGTTTCGATCAGCGCCACGGTGTAGGTGCTGTCGCGCGATGAGGATGTGGCGGGCACGACTTCGATCAATGGGGCTGGCTTCGTGCCAAACGACGGGAGGGTGGGTGCAGAAATGTTCCCGCCTTCGACATACCCCGCCGCCGTGCGGGAAAAGGGGCCGACATTGCCGGTCGGGTCTGCCCATCGTGCCCAGTAAACGACGCGCATCGGCACGCGCGCCATCGGCGGCGTCAGCACGATCGGGCTTCTGGTGTACGACCGCAGATACCAAGGCCGTCCGCCGTGGTTCGCCCCCGGATGCCTTGGGATCTGCTCGTCCGGCGGGATCAGATCGACGAACAGCTCGATCCTCGCCGCGCCATGGGGCTTGGCCTTGCGTGACGAATCGGCCGGGCCGAACCGCAACTCGTGTATCGGTGCCGCGCCCAGCCCCTGATGCAGCACGCGCACAAACGTCAACTCCGGCGGCTCATTCGGACACGCCTGCCTCTTCGCCCGTTTCGACTCGCCTCTGAGTCGAAAGGTCTGTTTTGCAATCGGATCGATATCGTCATTCGCGCGGATGGATCGCCCGAGCTTCCGCATGAGCGTTTCGAGTTCCGCCCGCGCCGATTCCTTGATCGCCGTCACCTGCGGCGAGCGCTCGTTCCGATTCCGCGCCGACATCAGCGCGTCCTCAAACCGCCCCGCCAACCGCACCAGCGTTTGAGCATCCTCCCGCGACACGTAAAACGCAGCCGGTTCGTCCGCGATCTTGTTCGCCAATGCCCGGGCAAACAGATGAAACTCCCAATCGCCGCTGGGGATGAATTTGCTGCTCATACGCTCGCTCCTTGCATCATTCATCGGCCATTTCCCCACCCGGCTTGACCGCAGCGTCCCATATCCGGCACTGATTCCGCAGAATCAGCCGCCGATCCCACCCCATCAACGCGCCATCCCCCCGCTTCCACACCCGATCCCACCCCACCAGCCCCCGATTCTCGCGTCGGCGTCACCGATCCGATCGCCCCAAGCCCCGATCCCCGCACCGCCGCGATCCATCCCACCACATCAGCCACTGATTCCGCCCGATCGGTCTTTCCGCGACGCGTATCCGCCGAAGAAATTACTTCTCCCGCGCCGTATCTCTACCGGTCGATCCCGCGCAGCGACAATTCCGCCACCCGCAAGGATTGTGCCACCCCAAATCCACCCTCCCACGCCCCGCCACCGTCATCGCCAACCCTTCGCAACAACAATTCCACCACGCTACCGCATTCGCCGACGCCAGAAATGTACTTTTCAGGCACGGAACCATCTCTCGCGAAGACGGAAGCGCGACTGAATGCGGTGGAATTGTCCACCTTCGGTTTGCCACACCGACCTACTGCAGCGAGCGAGGCACGCGAAAATTCAAACACGCGGTGTTGTCCTTACCAAACCACATATCTGATAGGATGTAAGTGGACAAGAAGCATGAATATCCAACAGCCTGAATCGTTTCCACCTGAAGTGGCGCAAAAGCTGCAGACCTATGTCTACAGGCTTATCGATCCGCGAAACGGCGAGACGTTCTACGTCGGCAAGGGAAAGGGCAATCGGGTGTTTGCCCACATCCGCGCAGAAGGGAGCCTGGATGGCGATGAGATCGATAACAAGCTCAAGCGCATCCGGGCAATCCGCCTCGGTGGGTTCGAGGTCGGCCACGTCATTCACCGACACGGTATGGACGATGCGACCGCCTACGAAGTCGAGGCCGCTCTCATGGATGCGTACCCAGGCCTGACGAACATCGCCGGTGGAACAGGTGTCAGTGACTTCGGGGCCATGCACGCGCAAGAGATCATTCGTCGCTATTCCGCCGAGCCAGCCGAGTTTCGCCACAAAGCGTTACTCATCAGCGTCAATAGGAGCGCGGCGGAACGGTCCCTTTACGACGCTACGAGGTACGCGTGGAAGATCGACAGGAGAAAGGCGAAACAGGCGGACGTCATCCTTTCGACCATGCAAGGAGTCATCGTCGGTGCCTTCATCGCCCACGACTGGCTCGAAGCGACGGCGTCAAACTTTCCAGGTCGCGCAGAGGGCGATGGTGTTCCGGGTCGCTTCGGCTTCATTGGCGAGGAAGCGCCTGCGGACATGAAGAACCTCTATGTTGGCAAACGGGTCCCAGACGAATACCGGAAACGCGGTGCCGCCAACCCGATCAAGTACACTTGGCGATAGCCGAGAGCCATGTAGGGGTGAGATTCACCCCACGAGTATTCACGCGGGCGATCTCTCGGGAATCGGTGCAAAGCTACCTACTCAGTGCCGCAGTCCGGATGAAGTCGGATAGCGACTGCCCCGCTGCTTCGGCGAGGGCTTCGGCGGCGGCTTTTTCGTAGGGTGCGAAGCGGACGTTCACCTGCACGTTCCGCGCAGGTTGCTCCGCCAGAGGCGGTGTCTCGCCGCGCTCGAGCATGTGCATGACGATCGCCCGCATGTTGCCGCGAACCTCGTCGATGCATTCGGCCTCAGTATCGGCGGCACCGACGGCGTTGGGCAACTCGACGCCCTCACCGACGTAGCACTTATCCTCGGGGCTATACGAGACGAGCACGCGGTATCGCGGCACGAGCGACTCGGCACGCTTGACAATTTCGCGAGCGAACGGGCGATCGATCGCGAGCGACTCATGCTTGCGAGAGTTCTGGCGCTTTGCGGACATAGACGAACCTCACCTTCGGGCCACGGGTGCAAACCCGTGTGTCTTCCACGTGGCAAGCATCGAACACACGGGTTTACACCCGTGGCCCTTGCGCTTTTGAATCTAATCCGCCAGGATCTTCTCGATGCGCTGCAGCTCTTCATCCGAGAACTTCGCGTTGTCGCGGTACTTCACGTTCTCGATGATCTGTTCAGGGCGCGAGGCACCGATCAATGCGGTCGTCACGCTGGTTTTGCCTTGGGGGCGGAGCGTCCAGGCGAGGGTCATTTGGGCGAGGGATTGGCTGCGTTCCTGGGCGATAGCGTTGAGTTTGTTGAGCTTGGCGACCAGTTGCGGGGTGATCGCGCTTTCTTTCAGGAAGCCGCCGGTCTTGGCACGGCTGTCGTCGGGGACGGCCTTCAGATACTTGCTCGTCAGCAGCCCCTGCGCCAGCGGGCAGAAGGCGATCGTGCCGATCCCGAAGCGCTCGGTGACGGGCAGCAGGTCTTTTTCGATCCAGCGGTTGAGCATCGAATAGCTGGGCTGGTGGATGATCGGCTTCACCCAGCCGTTGATCTCGCAGAGGCGGATGACGTCGGCGGTCATCGCGCCGGAGTAGCTGCTGATGCCGGCGTAGATGGCCTTGCCCTGGCGCACGATCGTGTCGAGCGCAAAGAGCGTTTCTTCCAGCGGCGTGTGCGGGTC
>JBBQQZ010000348.1:0-4044 GCA_038215325.1 Tepidisphaerales bacterium
GCGAGAACGACAATCGCTCACATCGCCAAAACCTGTTAATCTGCGATTCAGGGAGCCGGTCACATGGACGAAGCACTTCTTCGTCGTCTCGACGAGATCGAGCGGCGATTGGCGAAAATTGAATCGCAGGCGGACACGGTAGACGAAGCGCGCGCCGAAACGCTGCCCCCGGCACACGCCGAGCGTGCAAAACCGGTGTCGCCGCCTCCGTTGCCCCAGCGGGTGATGCCCTACGTGCCGCCGCCGGTGGAGGTGCAGCCGAATTGGTCGGAGGCGCCTCTGGCGGTTCAGCCGATCGGGTATCGGCCGGGCAACGCACCGCAACCCGAACGCACGACACTCGAACAAACCATCGGCCTGAAGTGGGCGGGCTGGGTCGGCGCGGTGGTGCTGGTGATCGGGGCGGCGCTGGGTTTCAAGTACGCTTACGATCAGGGGTGGCTGGGCAATCTTCCCGACCCGGCCAAACTCGCCTCTCTGTCGCTGTGCGGGTTCGGGTTGATCGCGCTGGGCGAACTCGTCCTGCGCCGCGTCAATAAAGCAGCAGCGGTCGGATTGTACGGCGCGGGGGTGGCGATGCTGTTTGTCGCCAGTTTCGCGGGGCATGCGTGGTACGGTTTGTTCGCTGAAAATGTGGCGATCGGGCTGTCACTGGCGTCGGCGCTGGCGGGGGTGTTGCTGGCGGCGCGGGCGGATATGGTGTCGATCGCGGTGCTGGCAATCGTCGGCGGAACGATCGCGCCGCTGATCCTCGGGTCGCAAAAACCGAACGTTTTGGGGTTCCTGACCTATCTCCTGGGGCTCCAGTTGATGGCGCTGGCGCTGTGCGCGGGGCTGGCGACCGCCAAGTGGTGGGTGCTAAGGTCGGTGTCGCTGGTGACGCTGTGGCTGTGGATGCCGGCCGTCATTTTCGGGGTGAATCTGTCGGACCATGGCGCGACGGTGACCGCGTTCGCGATCCTGTTCGCGGCGCTCTACCACGGCGAACTGATCCTCACCACCCGCCGGGCGAATAAGCTCGGCAGCCGCTCGATGGCACCGGCGGCGGGGGTGATTTTCTCGATCCTCGTCACCGCAACCTTCGTCTGCTGGATCCTCATGCTCGAACGCCACAACACCGATCTCGTCCGCGGCCTGTGGGTGCTGGGGACGGCGGGCGTGTGCGCGATCGTGGGGTTTGTGCTCCGGGCGTCGGACGAAATCTTCCGGCCGATGAGCCAGAGCCTGCGCGTCCAGGCGCTCCTGCTGATCGTGCTGGCGGTGCCCGTGCTCCTGCACAACGAGAATGTCGTCTGGGCGTGGTTGCTGCTGGCGGTGGGGTTTGCGATCGTCGGGCACCTGATGCGCCTGCCGATCAGTCTGTTCGGATCGATGCTGGTCTGGGCGCTGGCGGTGGCGGCGTGGAGCGGGTGGCAGTTCACACCGCTGGGCCGAAGCGAGTGGTTTACGCTGCTGGGCACCCAAATCCAAGGCCGCGTCGTGATGGCGGTGGCGCTGATGGTCGGCGGGCACCTGATCGCGCAGGTGCTCTCGATCGAAATCCACGCGCTGCGACTGGGCTTCCGCGAACGACTCGAACAAGCCGGCGCCGTCATGCACGTCGCCGCCGCGAGCGTGCTGGTCATGGGATCGCTTATGCTCGCCCCAATCGCGGGTACCGCGATCCTGCTCGGATACGTCTGGTTGTGCATGCTGATCTCATTTGCGCCCAAGGCGCGCCTGCTGGCGTACGTGGCGCTGGGAACGATCATCGCTGCGGCGCTGAAGTGGATCGCGCTGGACGTCGCCCAGCAACGAATCCTGGGCGGCGGGTATGGCGGGACGGCGTTTGCCAACGGGCAACTGGCGTGCGGGGCGCTGATCACGCTCACGCTCCTGATTAAAACGCTGGCCGCCAAATCGCGCCTCCGCGCCGTGCTGACGATCACGACGGCGGTGCTGCTGTTGCTGGTGGGCACGGTCGAACTCGACCACTACGCCCACGACCAGTCCGCCGGGCCAGTCTGGATCGTGCGGCAGGTGGGGTGGAGCGTCTTCTGGGCGGCGTGCGGGGTGGTTTACATCATCCTCGGCTTCATCATCGGCGACCGCCCGCTGCGCTACTTCGCGCTGGGATTGCTGGGCCTCACGCTCCTGAAAGTCACGCTGGTCGATCTTTCCGGCGCCGGGACGGGCTGGCGAATCCTGTCGTTCATCGGCCTGGGCGCGGTGCTGCTGGGCACGAGCGTGCTCTATGGTAAATTCGGCAATTCCCGCCAAGAACCGGCCGGATCGTGACATGCGAATGTTGGGCACGGAAGCCGCATCGTGGTTATAATCCACTAAGCCGGGATCGACCCGACACCAAGAAATTCAACCATCGCCGCACCGATTGAGGAGCCGTAAATGTCCACCCACGCCAACGTCGCCGACATCAAAGACAACGCACCGGGGATCGATTACGACGAGCCGCAGCCCGAGATCCATGTGGAGGAACGCCATCTGAAGCTGCGCGACTTCCTGAAGACGGTGATCAAGGTCAACGGTTCGGACCTTCACCTTCAGGCCGGCTCGGTCCCCATGATCCGCGTAGACGGCCGGGCGCGGTTTCTGGATACGCCGGGGATGAGCGACGAGCAGATGGAGGAGTTCGTCAAAGAACTTGCGATGGGCAAGCAAGAAGTCCTGCATAACCTCGAGCACAAAGGTTCCGCCGACTGCGCGTTCGCGATGCCGGACGGGTCGGGGCGGTTCCGCGTCAGCATGTTCCACAGCCGCACGAAGTACGCGGTGGTGATGCGCCGAATCGTGACAAAAATCCCCAATTTCACGGACCTCAACCTCCCGCCGATCGTCGAGCAGCTTTCTGATTTTCATCGCGGCATTGTTGTCGTCGCCGGGACGACCGGCTCGGGTAAATCGACCACGCTCGCCGCCATCATCGGCAAGATCAACAAGACCCGCTCCGAGCGAATCATCACGATCGAAGACCCGATCGAATACCAGCACGACAACATTAAGTCGCTCATCAGCCAGGTGGAAGTGGGCACGGATACCGAGAGCTTCGAATACGCCCTGAAGGCGGCGATGCGTCAGGACCCGGACACGCTGCTGATCGGGGAAATTCGCGACACGTTCTCCCTGATGACCGCGCTCCGTGCCGCCGACACCGGCCACCTGGTCTTCACGACCATCCACGCCACCAACGCCAGCATGGCGGTGCAGCGTATCGTGTCGCTGTTCGATCCGAACCAGAAAGACCTGATGCAGCAGCAGCTGGCGCTGAACCTGAACGCGATCATCTGTCAGCGTCTGGCCAAGAAGCGCACCGATAAAGGCCGCGTCCCGGTCATCGAGATCATGGCCAAGACGCCGCTGGTGCAGAAATACATCCTCGACGGCGAATTCGACAAGCTTAAAGGCTGCGTCGGCAACAAAGAAGCCGGCAGTCAGAGCTTCGACCAGCACCTCGTCGAACTGTTCCAGAAGCAGATCATCGACGTCAACGAAGCAAAGCGCCTCGCGAGCAACGTCGACGCCCTCACACTGGCGCTTCGCGGCATCGGCAACAGCGATACAAAGCTGCGGTAACGATCACGCGTCGAATCTCAAATTCAGTAGCACGGGCGTCCGCGCCCTTGTTGCTTTTTCGAGTAACTCACAGGCGGGACGCCCGTGCTACTTCAATACCTGTTTCTTCCCATCGCGTTCCAGTTCGATCGTGCCGTTACGCTTGGGCAGGACGAATCGGTAGTCGTCGGTGATGGCGGCCTTGATGCGCTCGGTGCCGGTGTTGAGGTAGACGGTCGTGCCTTCGATCAGCTCGCCGGCGATGAGGTCGGTCTGGGTCGGGTCGATCCAGGCGTAGGGGGCTTTGTCGAGCATGGCGTTGTGGAGGTGGTACTGCATTTCGACGCCGGCGGGATCGATCGGCGCCAGCGCCGGCCCGTCTGCCATGAGGACGATGAACTTCTTCATCTCCTCGCCGCGACGCGGTTTGGTGAACTCGGCGTAGGCGTTGTCGGCAGGTCCGTGGCAACGGGAGCAGTTGTTCACGAAATAGCT
>JBBQQZ010000349.1:0-3947 GCA_038215325.1 Tepidisphaerales bacterium
GCCCAGTGCGAAGCAGGCGATGAGCGCCGGATCGCGCTGGGCATTGATTGCGATGAACGTGGCCGCGATCAGCACGAAGTTCACGCCGCTGCTGCCCGTGCCCACGAACTCGCTCAACCCGATCTGAAGACCGAGCATCACGTAGGCGAGGAGGATGAAATTGATCCAACGCATGGGAAAAGGGGAGTACTGAGGACTGAGTGAAAACCGCGGCTTCCCCTCATTTTTCAGCACTCAGTCCTCAGTACTTGCTTACCTACTTCACAACCATCACTTCCTTCAGCGACCTGAAATCGATCGACGGTTCAATATGCACGGCCGCGAAACCGGCGTCGGTATCGGGAAGGTCGATCTGACTGACCATGCCGATCCGGATGCCCTTCAGCGCGGGGATTGGGAACGTTGGATCATCCAGCACGACCGCGTCGGCGACCTTCAGCTTATTCCGCACGCTCCCGGCCGGTATTTTTCGGGCGACCATCGCGGTGCCGGTGCCTTCGACGAGCGGATCCTTGTCGATATCCAGCGGCACGACATCCACCGCTCGATCTTCTCGCGGCATGTACCGCACGAAGCGGCCGGTGAGTTTGGACGAGGCATCGGTAATCAGCAGAACCGTTGCCGAGCCGAGCCCGACCGAATGCACCCGTCCGATCAAGCCCAGTTCGCTCACGACGGCCGATTGCTCTCGAACTGATGCCAGACCCGTCGTCGAAATTGTGATGGTCTGCCGTTGATCGGTCGATCGCCCCGTGACACTCGCCGGCTGGAGCAGTTTCTGTAGGTCGGTGCCGAACTGCTGGTACTGATGCGACAGCTTGCGCAGGTCATCGAGTTGTGCCGTCAGGTTCGCTATTTGCACCATCAGCACGGCGTGCTGCAGCCGGGCGGCGTCGAGCGAATCGGGAACCGTGGTGGAATAACGATTCGCATCCTTCGGCGTGCGAAACGACGCATCAACCGCCATCCCCACCTTCATCGCCGGCCACGAAACCGGGGCAAACACCGTCTGCACACTCTGCTTCACGCCGCTCTTCGCCTCCGGCAACGTGAGCGCCGCCAAGGCCGCGACGACGGGGAGGAAGAGCAGGACGTTCGATTTCATATCGTGGCGTGGGCGTCCCGCCCACGTAATAAAGAACCTAGACACAAAGAAGCGAAGTCGCAAAGAAGAAACACAGTTTGAAACGTCTTCTTCGTCACTTCGCTTCTTCGCGTTTCATTTTTGTTCACGTGGACGAGACGCCCACGCCACGTTTGCTACATGCCGTTTGCTACATGTCATCCGCGTCCGATTCCATCGTGTCTTTCCAAAGTTCCAGGTTCTCCAGATAAACCGACGTGCCGCGGGCAACGCACGTGAGCGGGTCTTCGGCCAGGCGCACTTCAAGGCCGGTGGCGTTGCTGATAACCGTCGTCAGCCCGCGCAAAAGCGACGATCCGCCTGCCATCGTGATGCCGTTGTCCACCAAATCGGCGGCGAGTTCGGGCTCGGCCATTTCAAGCACGTGGCTGACCGCCTCGACAATGCTCGTCACCGGCTCCTGCAACGCCTCGCGGATTTCACCCGCGGCGATGCTCATCTTGCGAGGATGCCCCGAGATCATGTCCCGGCCTTTGACTTCCATGCTCGGCTCGGCGCCGCCGGGGAACGGCGCGGCAGAGCCGATCTGGATCTTAATGCGCTCGGCCATCTGCTCGCCGATCAGCATGTTGTAGGTTTTCTTCATGTGGTCGACGATCGACTGGTCAAAATCGTCGCCCGCCACGCGAACGCTGTCGCAGACTGAAATATCCGCCAGCGAGATGATCGCCACTTCCGTCGTCCCGCCGCCGATATCCACGATCATGCTCGCGGTGGGTTCGGTCACGGGCAATCCCGCCCCGATCGCCGCCGCCATCGGTTCCTCGACCAGGTACACGCGGCTTGCTCCCGCGCGCTCGGCGCTCTGGATGACCGCTTGCTTCTCCACGCCCGTGATGCCCGAAGGCACCGCAATCACCACCCGCGGCGCCACCCACCGCTTTCCACCGGTCGCCCGGCGGATGAAGTAGCGAAGCATCGCCTCGGTGATGTTAAAATCAGAAATAACCCCGTCTTTCAGAGGTCGAACCGCCTTGATCGAGCCCGGCGTACGGCCCAGCATCTCCTTGGCCACCAACCCGACCGCCATGCCGTTCTGCATCACCTTGTTCGTGCGCGCGTTGACGGCGACCACCGACGGTTCGTTCAGAACGATGCCTTGTCCGCGAATGCAGACCAGCGTGTTGCACGTCCCCAGGTCGATACCCAGATCGACGCCGAACATGCCAAAAATCTTCTGGAAAAACACGCGTAAGGCTCCTTCTTACAGCGAATACCGCTCGCTGACGGACAGGGAAATGCGTCGATCCGGACGCGTCAAACCGCAAGGGTACAGTCGCGTCAAATAACACGCAAATTACCGCCGAGTTGGGAACCGGCGGCAAAGCACAACCGGAGCGTGAATTCTTTCCTTCTCCGGGCAGGTCGAGGTTCTGATGGGCCACAGATAGCACAGATGGATACAGATCGGCACGGATAAAGATCAGAAGCCGCTTGACCAGGTGATCGTCGCTCACTCGCGCTGAAAATCAGCATTTCTTAGCGAGGAGATTCATCCGTCCCGATCTGCATCCATCTGCGCTATCCGTGGCCCATTCCAAAACTCCAGCATTCCAGCATTCCGACCTTCAAACTGATCGCTACCCCGTTCGCTTTCGCCGTCGCGCAGATTTGTCGGTAGACTAGCACCAACATGCCCGCCTACGCCTACGAGACATACGGTGAACTTCAACCGTGGGTCAACCGCGAGTGGTTGCAAACCAACGGGACCGGCGCGTATGCGTCGTCCACCGTCGTCGGCGCCAACACCCGGCGTTACCACGGCCTGCTTGTCGGCGCAACCCTCCCGCCGGTGGGACGCATCGTCGCGCTCTCGCGCGGCGGGTTGTTCTCCGCGTCTGCGTGGTGAGTCCATTTCTACCGCGGCGCGTAGTTTGGCGCGGATTCGGGGTGGGTCAGCATGATCATGACCGCGCCCACGTACAGCGCCAGCCCGACGAGCATGATCAGCAGGCTGGCGCGGTAGCTCGTGGTTTTTTTGTCGCGGTAGTCGATGCTGACCAGCAACCAGTCGCGCGTGGCGACGCCGCGTTGCATGGTGAGCCAGCGCAGGTGCAATACGCCCCAGCAGACGACGCCGGCGCTGATGAGGATCAGCGCCACCCCGCTGAGCACCAGCCCTTGCGCCCAAGGCCCCGTCCCGGCGATATTACGGCCGGAGAAGCCTGTGGTGCTGATGATGATGCCGCACAGCGCCAAGAGCACCTGGGCGCGGTTGTGCAGCACCATGAATTGCCGCTCCAGCATCTGCATGATCTCGGGCATCGCATCAGCGCCGTAGTGGGTGAGGATGCGGTCGGCTTCTTGTTCGTGATTGAGGCAGGGCATTGATGTTCCAGAAGGGTTCGGTTTTCGCGTGGCAGTCGCCGCAACGCGTAACGTTGTGGCGTATAGCACGTCGTTACGGGTTCACCGGCTGCGTCGCTGCGGGCTTCTTGGATTGTTTGTCGACCAGCTTCTGCACGTCGGGCGGGAGCGCGAAGGTGGCGTCGGGGATGTCGGGGTTGATTTTGATGTCGGCGAGCGTCGAGATCACGTTCGCACCGGCGGCCTGCTGCTTCATCACGGTGGGAAAGGTGATGCCGTCGATGGTCTTGAAATCGCTGAAGTCGATCGTGGCGGGGATTTTGCCCATCAGGTGCTGAATGACCATCTCGCTCTTGAGCGTGAGGAACGTTTTGGCGTCGATCCAGTGGGTTTCCGCGTCACCTTCTGCGTTGACACCGCTGAGTTTCCAGACGTCGGCGTCGCCGATCTTGCCTGCGGCTTCGACTTTCATGTCCTTCAGTTCGCCAAGCCGATC
>JBBQQZ010000350.1:0-3944 GCA_038215325.1 Tepidisphaerales bacterium
GTCGCGCATCGCTTCGTTGGTGGCGTCCTTTAGCGTTTTGGAACCTGAATGCACTTCGATCACGCGGGCACCCATCAGCTTCATGCGGAAGACGTTGAGGTTCTGCCTGCGGACGTCTTCGGCGCCCATGTAGACGTCGCACTCCAGCCCGAAATACGCCGCCGCAGTGGCACTGGCGACGCCGTGCTGACCGGCGCCGGTTTCGGCGATGATCCGCTTCTTGCCCATCCGCAGGCAGAGCAGCGCCTGGCCGATGGTGTTGTTGATTTTGTGGGCGCCGGTGTGGTTCAGGTCTTCGCGCTTCAGATAGATCTTCGCCCCGCCGACTTTTTCGGTCAGCCGCTTGGCGTAATACAGCCCCGAAGGCCTGCCGACGAACTCGCGCAAAATCTTGTGAAACTCGTCCTGGAATTTCGGATCCGCCTTGGCGCGGAGGTACTCGTCCTCGAGCAATTCGAGGGCCGAAACGAGGGTCTCAGGTACGAAAACGCCCCCGTACTGGCCGAAATGGGAGGGGAGGCGTACTGATGATTCGACGGCGGTGGACATAGCCCGATAGTAAGGGCGCGATTGCGAGTCGTCTACGCCGCTTCCGCTTCGATCGCTTTCGCCTTCTTCGCCGCGTGCCAGACGACGCTGGTCCAGTAGCCGAAGATCGCGCCGGCGACGCCCATCGTCGCGTAGTGCAGCGGCAGGGGCCTTGCGGCGCCGGCGAGCAGGCCGCGAACGTCGCCGATCAGGTAGCCGGCGGGGTTGAACATTCCGGTGTAAAGATACGCGATCACGCCCGCCAGCATCGTCCCGGCGATGTACCAGACGCTCCCGCGAACGACGTAGCTCTGGTGGATGAACGTGCTGGCGATCAGGCTGGCGAGGCAGACCGACGCCAGCGTCTGGCCCTTCAGCGGCGATTGGCATAGCAGCATGAGCAGCACCAGCGTCGCCAGCGCCTGAAGCGCGACAGCGGTGAGGCAGTCGCCGAGGGTGTCGGGGTCGTCGGTCGGAACGGGTTCAGCGACGATGCCGGAGCCGGCGAGACGATCCACGATCCAGCTCGTCCCGATCCAGACCACGCCGAGCACCGCCGATTCGATGGCAAGGCTCGTGTAGATGGCGGCAGAGCCGGTATCGAGCAACACGTTGCGGATATCCCCGCCGTGCGATGGCAGCGTGATCAGGCCGATCGCGCAGCAGAACAGCCCGGCCTCGCATCGCACCCGGCCGACCAATAGCGAAATCAAGACCGAAATCACCGGGATGCCGACGATCACCAGCACCCAGCCAATGACCGGCTGCGTCATCAGGCTGCCGGAGACGCGGGCATAGGCGGGCAGGCCCAGCCACGTATGCATCGCGTGCCAGATCCCGTAACAAAGCACCGCGCCGATCCCGAACAACAACTTCTCGGCGGTCGTAAATGCAACACTGACATCGGACGGACGCGTGAACATCGTAGTTGGATTCCTTCCCGTGGGCTGACTCCGCCCGTAGCATCTTCAATCATGACGGATTTGCAACGAAACGAAGGATTGTTTCCCGGCGACGACACGGACGTCGCCGAGCCCCACGGGGCCGCCGTCCGGTCGGACGGGCCGTTCGCGGGGGTCGCGATCGAGCAATCTATCGACCACGTGCTCGACTATTCCGTCCCTCCAAAGCTCCAATCCCGCATCGAAGTCGGCCAGCGCGTGAAAGTTCCGCTAGGACGCGGTAACCGCTCCGCGTTCGGCTACATCGTCCGCCTGACCGACACCTGCGATTATCCCAAGACCAAGCCCATCGCCGAAATCGACGACGACCGCGTGCTGGTGCGCCCGAAAATGATGGAGCTGGCGCGCTGGATCAGCCGGTATTACGTCTCGCCATTGGGCATGGTGCTGGAAAGCATCATTCCCAGCGCGGTAAAAAAGCGCATCGGCCTGGGCTACACGCGCCAGGTCCGTCCGGCGAAATCACGTGAGCAGATTCAGGCGATCCTGGAAGTGACCAAGAGCGCCAAACGCCGCACGATCCTGGCGCACTTGCTACAGATCGAAGCGGGCAAATCGGTCGAACTGCATCAACTGGCGCTCGAAGCCGGCTCGACCGTGCAACTGGTCCGCAAGTTGGCCGGCGCGGGGCTGGTGACGATCACGGAGGAAGCGGATTTGGCGTCGCTTGATGCGCGCACGCTCGATCCGACCCTGGTTCCGCCGAGCTACGAACCGAATGAGGAGCAGCAGCGCGTGATCGAATCGGTCCGGGCGCGGCTGAATTCCGGCTTCAGTTCCAATCTTCTCGTCGGCGTGACCGGCAGTGGCAAAACCGAGGTGTATTTGCGGTGCATCGAAACGGTCGTGGCGATGGGGAAGCAGGCGATCGTGCTGGTGCCCGAGATCGCCCTGACCCCGCAAACCGTCCGCAGGTTTGTCGAGCGGTTTCCGCGGATCGCGGTGCAGCACTCGGCGTTGACGAATACGGAGCGGCATCAGTTCTGGCAACGCATCGCCACCGGCGACGCTCAGGTGGTGGTGGGGGCGCGCAGCGCGATCTTCGCGCCGACAAGCAAGCTGGGGCTGATCGTCGTCGATGAAGAACACGAACCGAGCTACAAGCAGGACAGCATCCCTCGCTACCACGCCCGCGACGTGGCGATTAAGCGGGCGCAGCTGGAGGACATTCCGGTCCTGCTCGGA
This sequence comes from Tepidisphaerales bacterium, assembly GCA_038215325.1. Classification (GTDB taxonomy): domain Bacteria; phylum Planctomycetota; class Phycisphaerae; order Tepidisphaerales; family Tepidisphaeraceae; genus BPJO01. The sequence goes on from JBBQQZ010000350.1 coordinate 2,676, forward strand.
AGCGCGACGCCGAGCTTGGAGAGTTGGCTGAGGATTGGAAAACCTGGTGGGTCGGGCGTCGTGGGTGGTGGGTCGGAGGTCGAGAACCAGGCGAGCACTACCTCCGACCCCCGGCCCCCGACTCCCGACCGACGTCACCTGCTACGCCTCGATCATCGCGTGCGCGGCCTTGCGTTACCGAAAGTCGAACTGATCGACCTGCGCGAAGTGAACAAGATGCGCAAGGGCATCCATCTGCTGAGCGCGCGCCTCGAGAAGACGCTGACCGAAACCATCGCAGCCGGCGAGCAGGCGATACTGCTGCTGAATCGGCGCGGGTACGCCAACTGCATCTTCTGCAACCACTGCAATGAGGCCGTCAAGTGCAAGTATTGCGATGCGACAATGACCTATCACCGCGCCAGCGACATCAAGCCGCTCGACCAAACCACCGCCGGCGGGGTACATGCGGGGCAGATGCACTGTCACTACTGCCTTGCGGTCAACCCATTGCCGGCGACGTGCCCGACGTGCGGAAAGAAGCTGTCGCTCTTCGGCCTCGGCACGCAGCGGGTGGAAGAAGAACTGGCACGCAAGTTCCCCGGCATCGCCTACGCCCGGGCCGACAGCGACACGATGCGATCCAAGTCGGATTATGAGCAGCTTCTCTCCAAGTTCGGCCGCGGGGAGATTCAGGTGATGCTGGGGACGCAGATGATCGCCAAGGGGCTGGATTACCCCAACGTGACGCTCGTCGGCGTCGTCAGCGGCGATACCGCGCTCTCGCTGCCCGATTTCCGCGCCGCCGAGCGGACGTTCCAGCTCATCACGCAGGTGGCGGGGCGTGCGGGGCGCGGCGATAAGCCGGGGCGCGTAATCGTGCAGACGTTTCTGGGGCATGATCCGGCGCTGGCGATGGCGCTCAAGCACGATTTCGAAGGCTTCGCCGCCGGCGAACTTGCGCACCGCAAGCAGGCGAACCTGCCGCCTTACGAGCGGATGGTGCGGATCGTGTTGCGCGACCAATCGGTGGAGGACCTGCACCAGCGCGGCGACGATCTCGCCGGCGCGCTGAACCAGCAGATCGCCGATTCCGGGGCACCGGTCGAATTGCGCGGGCCGATGCCGTGTGCGATCGAGCGGATCGCGAATCACCACCGCGCCCAGATCGTGTTGACCAGCCCCAGCGCCGCCGCGATCCAGCACGTGATGGCGGTGTTGCGCGTCGACCGCGGGCTGGTGTCGAACGATCGTGTCGCGGTGGATGTGGATCCGGTGTCGATGCTGTAG
>JBBQQZ010000351.1:0-3929 GCA_038215325.1 Tepidisphaerales bacterium
GGTAACTGTTTACCGTCCCGATCACGAAGCCCGCGGATTCTGCGTGATTCTCGATGTCAGCGAGGAGGCGTTCCGTGCGGAACGCTTGTGGAAGGTACAGAAAATCAGCGTATTCTCCACGGTAAACAGTTACCTCAAGAGCGTTTCAAAGAAAAAAACCCGCCGGCGCTGCGCGATTGTCGTGACAAATGCGCAGCGCGGGGGTCTATGTGGAGAGACGCTGCGCGCGTGCATTCGCGTGGCGGGTTCATTGGAAAGTAAAGAGCGGGTTGGGTCAGGAATGTGGGCGCGGATGTAGCATGTTGCGCGGCTTTATCGACCCTCGAAATCGTAAGTCATGGCCGGCCAGCAGTTACGATTTTTGGGTGATGTAGCAAATGTAGCACGCGCGCAAATTTGCAGGTGACCGGGCACCGGGATGCAGATGGTTTGGGCCGCCGGGGGTCATTGTGCTGATGAGGAGAAGCCGATAGAGCCGATCCCGAAGCCCGTGAAGACCGGGCCGCAGAAGCGGAAGTGCGATCCGCGGCTGCCGGAGGCGGCGTGAGTTGACGCGTCGCGGGCGGCGAGCGAAGATGCGGGCACTGAACTAGCTTGGGGGTAACTCGTCAACAGAACATGGAGGTTCTGATGGCCCGATTCAACTTCGAACTTGATGGCGTGCTTCGCCAGCGAAAGAACGTAGAACACCTCGCCCAGAAAGCGCTCGCCGAGGCGGTGCGGGCGATGAGCGAACTCACCGATAAGCTCCGCCGGCTCGATGAGAGCGTAAAACAGGTAAGCGAGGATGTCCGGGCGCACCACCTGCTGGGCGAGATCGACGTCAACTTCATCGCCGCCCACCGGCGGTATTTGCTGGGCATGGAGCGGGCCGCGATGGACTTGGCGCGGCAGATCGCCGAGGCGCAGGGCAAGGTGCAGCGCGCCCAGTCGCAGCTCATCGAATCGGCCAAGGAACGCAAGACGATGGAAAAGCTTCGCGACAAGCAGTTCGAGCGGTGGATGAGCGAACAAACCAAGCGAGAAAACGCGGACCTCGACGAAGCTGGTATGCAAATTGCCTTCGGAAACCTGAGCGAAGCGTCGCACGTTTCGGAGAATTGAGAGCAGGAATAGGACACAGATCGCACTGATAAGAGGAGTCAATGCGTGACAAAAACAGGAATACATCTGTTTTATCTGTGCGATCGGTGTCCCATTCTGAGCTTGACCGGTGAAGAACCATGATCAAGAAACTGATCAGTCTCGTCAGCATCGTCCTGGCGCTTAACTTCCTGTTGGCGGCGGGGGGCGTGGGGTATTTGGCGTTTTCTGGGAAGCTGGACAAGGACAAGGTTCAGGAGATCCGCAAGATCATCGTCGGCGACGACGCCTCGGCGACCACGCAGCCGACCACGCAGGCCGCGCAGGAACCGCCACCCGTCACGCCGATGTTGCGCCTCGATGACGTCCTCGCCAAAGCCGCCGGAAGGCCCCCAGCGGATCGGGTGGAGATTGTTCAGAGCGCGTACGACGCCAAATCCGCGGTCCTCGAACGCCGGCTTCGCGAGATCGAAGACCAGAAGCGCCAGCTCGAACAAGCCAAGGCCGATTACGATGCCCAGCGGAAGAAACTGCTCGCCGAGGCTGACGCGCTCAAGAAGCAGCAGGACGAGCAGACGAAACTCGTCGACGACAAGGGCTTTCAGGATACGCTCGCGCTCTACCAGTCCATGCCCGCCAAGCGGACGAAGGAGATTTTTAAAACGCTGCCCGACGAAACCGTGGTCCGCTATTTGCAGGCTATGGAACCCAGACAAGCTGGAAGCATCTTGAAGGAGTTCAAGACGCCGGAAGAGACGAGTCAGGCCCAGGCCATCTTGGAGAAGATGCGTCAGGCCAATGCCAAGGCTGAGTAGCCATGCCGCAAGCCCTTGACCTGGCCGCCGCGCTGAAGCGGACGCCCGCGCCGCCTGCGCGTCAGTCGAAATCCTCCGAGCCTGCCGAGAAATTCGATAACGTGCTGGATCGCAAATCGCGTGTCGCGGATCGGTCGGAATCGCAGCACGAAACCGAGCAGGCCGAGCAATCCAAGCCCGCTGCGAAAACGCAGAAAAAGCAGAAGGCGGACGAAGCGCCGTTTGAGGAAACCGAACCGACCGACGAATCGTCGGAAACCGAATCGGAAGCGCCGCCGGTCGAAGCCGAAACGGAATCCGGCACCTCCGACGACGACGAATCGCGTGACGCGCCGCTGCTGCTCGACGACAAGGATGTCGGCGAGGACAAGGAAGCAGCCGCCGGGGCGTTTGACGGCGAAACGATGCAGGCACTGCTCCCCGGCGCGGGCACCGCTCAGGATGCCGAGGCGATCGCCAACGGAGACGGCGCTGACGCCGAGGTCACTGAACTTCCCGGCGTGCAATCGACCCAGGCCAAATCGACCCAACCCACCGCCGTGCCGGTGCAGCAGGCGCTGACGGAAGATTCGAGCGAATCGGGCGAACCGCAACTCGGCGCCGCGCTGAAGATCCCGCAGGAAGCCACCGACGCCGACGCCGACGCCGCCTCGCTCGCCACCGCAACCAAGGCCGACCCGATGGCACCCGTCGCCGGCGACGACGCCGAGGTCGATCTCACGCAAACCCTCCAGGCCCCCGTTACGACCAAGACATCCGGCCCCCAGCCGACTGCCCCCGTGCAGCCGCCGCAAGCGCCCGCGGCACCGGAGCAGCACTTCGCCGACAACAACGTCGATCGCATCGTCAGCAACGTCAAAACCGAACTGCTCCCCAACGGCGGGACGATGAAGATGCGCCTCGATCCGGGCAACCTCGGCCAGCTCAACATCGAAGTCACCGTCGATGATGGCGTGCTGACCGCGTCGTTTCAGACCTCCAACGAAGAGGCGACGCGGCTTCTCAGCCACAACATCCAGAACCTCAAAACGACACTCGAAACCGCCGGCGTCGTGGTCGATCGCATCCAGGTCAAGCAGGCGAGCCCGAGCGAGCAGTCGTCGTCGAGCAATTCCGATCAGCGTGACCAGCAACAGCAAAATCCCCAGGACCACCCGGCGAGGCAGGAACAGCAGCGTCGTGAGATGCTCCAGAAAATGTGGGCGAAACTCGCACTCGGCGATGAACCGCTCGATCTGGTTGCGTGAACAAAATATAACCCGAAATGGCAGGCAGATATGGTAAACAGTGCATCCAAATTGGCTCCCGGCGCGACACCCGGCACACAGTTGAAGTCCGACAAATTCGCGCTGAAGACTGAAGACTTCATCAAGATGATGATCACCCAGCTCCAGAACCAAGACCCGATGGAGCCGGCCAAGAACGAAGAACTGCTGGCGCAGATGAGCCAGATCAGCCAGCTCGAATCCAGCACGCAGCTTCAGACCACGCTCAAGACGCTGGTCACGCAGAACAGCATGTCGTCCGCCGGCTCGATGATCGGCAAAACGGTCAAGGGCAAGGACGCCGCCGGGGAAGATATCGATGGCATCGTCGGCTCGGTTAAAGTCGAAGAAGGTGAAATTTTCCTCGAACTCGATTCCGGCAAAAAGATGTCGCTGAGCGACGTCACCAACATCACCGCCCAGGCACAAAGCGCCGTTGCGGGTTGATTGGGTGCGAACAAGACAAGTTACGATCGACACGAATGAACGCGACTAGGGGGGGGCGTGTCGTCCTTCCCTTCCCCACATTTTTCGCGATCTTTGGCCGATAATCTTCACAGAAAATGAGAAACGATCCCGGCGTGGATGCGGGATCGCATTGGGCAAAGGATCGTATAAACTGTCAAAAGGTTCACATACATTATCATCTTCACTCATTGGAGGCGGTATGTATCGACCGATCTTTGTGTTCATGTTGAGCCTGAACTGCGTGCTTACGCCGATGGCGGTGGCCGGCCTTGAGGTGACCGCGATGGGGCGGCAATAC
>JBBQQZ010000352.1:0-3915 GCA_038215325.1 Tepidisphaerales bacterium
GGGCGCGCAGGCGATCGTGCCGACGAGCTTGCCGTTGACGAGGACCTGTAGCGGCCGGTTCGAGGTGCTGCCATTGGCGTAGCGGAAATCGAGCTTACTGCTACCGGCGACCGCCCAGTTGATCCCCCACTCCGCGGACGAATTGATGCCGCCGAAGTCGGCGTAGCCCGCGCCGAGATAGCCGCCTTGCGTGTTGGTAGAAACGGTGCCGCCGGTGAGCGTGCCCGTCTCGCCTTGCACAATGATCGTCGTATTCGTCAACGGCGGCGGCGGCGCGGGCTGGTTGACGACGACGCTGGCGGTGTAGTCGGTGAAGCCGCCATCCTTGTCCGACACGCGGCCGCGCACCGCAAACGTACCCGCTGCCGCGAAGGTGTACCCCGCCGACGCGGTGGTGGCGTTGGCGATCTCGCCGGTATCGACGAAATCACCATCGTTGTTAAAGTCGAAGCTGTAAGCCAATCCGCTGGCAAGGTCGACGCCTGAGACATCGGTTGCATTGGCGAACGACACCCCGCTCGGCTGGCCGAGCATCACCGCCGCGCCCGCCTGTAGCGAGGCGGTGGGCGCGACGTTGGCGATGTTGACCTGCGTCGGAGCCGCCGCGCTGACCACGCCGCTGGCGTCGGTCGCCCGCAGCGCGATGGTTCGCACGCCCGGACCGTCGCCGAGCGAGAAGTCCGGCGTCGCGCCGGTGGCGTCCGTATCGAACGTGACGCCGTCGTAGTTGAAATCCCATGCGTAGCCGACAATCGCAAGTCCGATGGCACTATTGGCCGATCCGCTCAGCGTGATGCTGGCGGCCTCGTTGACAAGATAGGGCCCGCCGGGCGAGGCGATTGGCGCGACGATCGTCAGACTGACCGTCAGCGCGCCGATCTTGCCGGGCGTTACAAGATTGCCCACGGCGTCGGCGACAGCACCGGGTTGCTGCATGATGTCGTACGTGCCATTGGGCAACGCGAGCGCCCCGACGGGCAGGTCGATGCCGTACGTGGCGGTGATGGACGTCGTGCCCGCGCCGACCGATCGCAGCACGGCAGGCATATCCAGACCGTTCGGGCCGACGATGCGGATGTCATTCGCGCCCAGCGTCGCCGGGTCCACCCCGCTTGGATCAGTGTAGGTGACGTTGAAGTTGTAGCTGGTTGCCGGCTGATCGAAGGTTAGCGCCGGGCCGGTGGCGATCGGGCCTTGGGTGTCGATCACCCATGCAGCGCTGGCGATGCCCGACAACGCGTTGCCGGCCATGTCGATGATGTCGGTCCCGGACTTCACCGCTAGCGCATACGCCCCTGCGCCCAGTGTCACGCCGGAAAGATTGAGCGTGTAGGCAATGCCGTCGCTGCTCGTCGGTGCCGCCTGTCCCGCCAGCGGGATCGCCGTGCCGTCGAGCGTGAGCGACAGATCGCTGAGATCGACGTTCCGCACCTTCTCCGTGAATACGACCCTGACCGACGAGACCGACGTGTTGCGCGGGTTGGGCGTTACGCTGTTGATCGTGACGGTGGGCCTGGTCGTCTCGATTCCGACCTTGAAAGTCCCCACCCGACCCGCCGGCGCGGCTTGGCCGAGATTGTCCGTGACCTGCCCGGCCAGAAGCACCATGTCGTAGGTGGTGTTGTAAGCTGCCTGCCACCCGCCCGAAGGCGAGTAGAAACGGTAGGTCGCGATGACCGACGTGCCCGAACCGGTGTACGACACGAATTCCACGGGCACGTCAAACGCGGGCACACCGGACGGCCGGACGACGCGGAGGTCATTGCTGTCCAACGACGCGACGTTCACGCCGGCCGGATCGTAGTAGCCGACGCGCAGCGTCATTGCGCCGCTCGCCTGGGTCGCGCTCGTCACCGGCTCGACGTGAGCCGCCACCTGCGGGCCGAAGGCGTCGATATTGACCTCGAATGTGCCGATCAGCCCCGCGCCGCCCACGGGCAGGCCGCCGGTATCGAGCAACGCGTCGGCGTTGAGCACCACGCGGTAGACACCATTGCCCGACGCCTGCCACCCGTCCGCCGGGGCAGCGAGCAGGTAGGTGGCGAGCGTGTCGCCGTTCGGGTCAGTCATCGTGCTGGTGAGCATGACGGGAGAACTGAATCCGTTGGGTCCGTAGACGTTCAGATCGGTGTCGTCCAGTGAAAGCGGGTCCAGCCCGGCAAGGCGGTACGTGGCGCTGACCAGAATTGGATCGGCGCTGGCGCTGGTTACGTCGGAAGCCAATGCGGTAACGACCGGCGGCGTGACGGGCGCGGTTTCGGGGTTGATGCTGAACCCATCTCGCACGTACTGGTTCACAGCGCCGGTGGTGTATTGCGTGCGCCAGAGCGTACGCGATTGCTGTCGCAGTTGATCCAGAAACGCCGTCGTCGTCCCCGTTCCTCCCAGCGCCGCGTTGTATGTCGCCGCCGAGCGGGTGTCATCGATGTAGGCAAGCTTGCCCAGCAGCGCAGTCCCGTTCTCAACCGTCGCGTTCCATGTATCGAATGTCACCCCCGCCGCTGTCGTGCCGGTGACGGTCGAAAGGTTGAACCGCTTGGACGTGCCGCTGGCGACGTCGTAACGGTTGCCGCGCCAAGTTTCCAACGCCGGCGTGTACGTTGCGGCGTGGTCGATGAGGTTCGTGGTCACGTTGCTGCGGAAATCGTTGCCGCTAACCACCAACCCGCGCAGCCCGGTGTATCCCGTGGTGCCGGGCAATATGTATTTGCTGACGCTGATCCCGCCCGACCAAGCATTGACGACATTGTTAGTGATCGACAGGTCGTTGATGCCCACTTCCAGGGCGTGATTCGCGTCGCTGTTCTGCGACGGGTCCAGCCTGATCGCCGAGAAACCGCCGGCAGAGTAGGAGGTAAAGATGTTGCCCTGGATCGACGTGCCGCCCGGCGCGATGTTGCCGACTTCGATCCCCCACCCGCGCGCCGAGCCCGAGATATCCCGCCCGCCGATGATGACGTTGTCGCTCACCTCGCCTCGTACGCCGCCCGACAATGGCGGCGAACCGTTCACCAGCCCGAACGACATCGCGATCGGGTTGTTGATGAATAAATTTCCCTTCACGATCCCGCCCGGCCGCATCTGCAACCCGTGGCTCGAGGCGTTGGCGAAGACATTGTCGATCACCGTCACGTTGGTCGAGCCGGCGTGAATGTAGACGTTGTGGTTGTAGATGTTCGGGCCGGACAACGGGTTGGTGGCGCTCCATCCGTTGTTGTCGAAGACGTTGCCTTCCAGCAGCACACCCGCCACGTTCTCGACGTACATTCCCTGACTCTTGATGACCGTGGATGCGCCGTAAACGCTCGATCCATTGGTATAGGCATCGAGAACCAGGTTGCGCCGGAAGCGGAAATCGCTGACGAGCCCGAAGCCCGTCCCGCCGTAATAGGTCTGGGCGACGACGTTGTTTTCGTAACTGCGGAACGAGCAATCTTCGATGAGGAAATCATCGGCCTGCCCGAGCGTACGAAAACCGTTGTTCCCGCCGACAGCGCCGGGGTTGAACTCCGGACTCTCCTGATTGCGGAAGTTGGCTTCGAACGCGATGCCTTGCAGGACCACGTGCGCCACCGGTTTGATACGGCTGGCGGTCGTGGACGTGGCGAAAGCGACGCTGGCGGTGCCGGTCTTGAGCAGCGGGCGCTCGGGAGAATCGCCGTACGCGCCGACGACGATCGGCTCGTCAGTGGAACGCCCGGAAAGATTCCAGTCGTTGATCGCCTCACGGAACACATCCCCGCGTTTCAGCAGCAACTGGTCCGCCGAAAGGTCACGCAGTTTGGTGCGCGCGACCGCGATCGATCTGACCGGCGAATCGATCGACAAACCGGTGTTGGCGTCGCTGCCGGTGGAACTGCTGACGTAGATGAGTTTCGAGTCGGCCGCAGGGGTGACGACGGTCCACCCGTTGGC
>JBBQQZ010000353.1:0-3904 GCA_038215325.1 Tepidisphaerales bacterium
ATCCCTGATATTCGCCCGACGCGGTGGTTTGGGTTACACTCCCCCTCCCTATGGATAGTCAACACCGGCACGAATTGAAGACGAACGCTCTGGCCTCCGGTCTGACCAGCTTGCCGGAGTTGTTTCGCAAGCACAGCTCGAAGCTTTTGACGGTCGTGGCGATCGTGCTGCTGGTGGTGGCGGCGGTTCGGTACAAGCGGTCGCAGGACGCGGTTCGCGAGATGGAAGTCAGCCAGTCGCTTGCCAGCGGGCTGGCGTCGCTCGCGGAACTGAACAGCCGGATCTACAGCCCGCTGGGGCTCTTGAGCGAAGAGCGGCAGAAGATGTGTGACGACGCGGAGACGAACGTGAAGACCGCAGTCGAGAAGGTCGTCAACGAGTCTGACCCCAAGCACGATGCCGGCCGGCTCGCGACGGCGTACGCCGCGCTCGGGGACCTCTACTGGACGCTCGCCAACCACTCCCCCATCGCCACCACTCAACCCGCCACCCAACCGACAACGCGCCCGACGCACTATCTTGATCTGTCCCGCGACGCCTACCTCAAAGTCACCAAGGACTTCGCCGATCAGACCCAGATCGTCACCGCCGCCCGGTTCGCGCTGGCGGCGATTGCTGAGAACAAACGGGACTGGAACGCCGCGCGGGGCGAGTATAGGACGATCCTCGAATCCACGACCGTCCTCGCCGCCGACAAGCTGATGGCCGAGCGGCGCATCGCGGGGGTTGACGAGCTTGAAAAGCCGCTTTTGCGGCTGCCCGCGTCTCAGCCGGTGATCGATCTTCCGACGACCGCGCCCTCGGCACCAATCAGCCTGACCCCGCTGCCCTCGCTGGACATGACCATCCCAGTCCCGGCGACGCAGCCCACGACCAAGCCCACAACGAAGGCGACGACACAGCCCTAGCGCGCCGCGCCCTAACGCGCTGCGCCCTAACGCGCCGCGCCCTAGCACGCCGCGCCGTTTGACGCCGCACGCTGGTGCGGGCTTTTCAGGCGTACGAGCGGACAAACACCCGCATCATGATGCGGCGCTAAACCGAGCGGCGTCTTGTTTTTGATTTGACAATGTCCACTGAAAGCGGATCCGAACCCCTCGACGAAGGCACCGACATTGACTTGTCGGAGGACGGGGAGCTGCGCGAATTCAAGTTCCGGCTGGGCAAAAATCTCACGCGCCGGCTCGATCAATACCTGGTCGACCGGATCGGCTACCTCTCGCGCACCGAAATCCAGCGGCTGATCACCGACGGGCTGGTAAAGTTGAACGGCAAGCCGACCAAGGCATCGTGCAAGCCGCGCGAGCACGACATCGTCGAGGTCAGCGCCCCGCCGAAGATGATCGAGCAGCTCGTCCCGGAGGAGATGCCGCTCGATGTGATCTACGAAGACGACTACATGATGGCGCTGAACAAGAGCGCGAACCTGGTCGTCCACCCGGCCCGGGGTCAGTGGACGGGTACGCTGGTGAACGGTCTGGCGTGGTACGGGAGCAAATGGAGCCAGGTCAACGGCAACTGGCGGCCGGGCATTTTGCACCGGCTGGATAAAAACACCACCGGCGTCATCCTCATCGCCAAGGCGGATGAAGCCCACTGGCGCCTCGCAAGGCAGTTCGAGAACCGCACGATCCAGAAGACGTATGTGGCAATGTGCCACGGCATCCCGCAGATGATCGCGGACGTGATCGACATGCCGATCGGCAAGGACCGGTACGTCCGTGAGAAGCAGGCGGTCCGGAAGATCGAGAACGGCGGGCGCGAAGCAATTACGCGGTACGACGTGCTCGAAACCGTCGAAACCCCCGCAGGACAGTCGGTCTTCAAATTCCAGCAATCCTCGTTCGCCAACGACCGTCACTTCAAGACGCCCGGCGGGAAGTTCGCGTTCGTCAAACTCACGCCTAAAACCGGTCGCACACACCAGTTACGCGTCCACCTCTCGCACATCGGCTACCCGATCGTGGGCGATACGATGTACGGCGGGCAGATCGTCGTCAGCACTGAGGACGAAGGACTGAGTACTGAGCCGACCGACCCCCTCAGTCCTCAGTCCTCAGCACTCAGCACTCCCTTTACCTTCTCCCGTCAGGCCCTCCACGCGTACGAAATCACGTTCACGCACCCTATTTCACTTCAGCCGATGACCTTGAAAGCCCCCCTGCCGCCGGACATGAAGCGGCTTTGGTCGCTGATTCATCAGGCGGCCGGTAGCCAGGCGAACACCAAGTCGGCTACAATGATGCTCTAGAGTTAAGTTTTACGGATAGGATGCCCTTATGTTCCCCCTCGCCATCAGCATGCCCGGCCCGTTCGAACTGATCCTGCTCACAGGCCTCGGCCTGCTCTTCTTCGGCAAGCGCCTCCCCGATGTCGGCCGAAGCATCGGGCAGACCATCGTCCAGTTCAAAAAGGGCCTTTCTGAGGTCCAGACCGACATCGACAAAAACGCCGAAGCCAAGCCCGAACTGATGGACAAAACCGAGAAAAAAGTATGAATGATGAATGATGAATGAGTCCTCTGAACAACCTCAGATACCGCGCGAACTGTCATCCTGAGGGTACTGCGAAGGATCTTGTTGGCAGCAAGAAGGCCTGTGAATCGCGTGATCGAGTAGATGCTTCGGAGTACCTCAGCATGACATTTTGGAGATCGCGAAGTCGTTCAGAGGTCTCGAATGAGAGGCGGCATCTCCGCATTCCATTCATAATTCATCCTTCCTCATTCAGCATTTCCGCCCGATCTCGCCTATACTCCCGCCCCTTATGGCTTTAGAAGTCGGTATCGTCGGTCTTCCCAACGTCGGCAAGAGCACCATTTTCAACGCGCTCACCAGCGCCGGTGCCCTCGCTGCCAACTACCCGTTCGCCACGATCGAGCCGAACGTCGGCATCGTCAACGTGCCCGACCCGCGGCTGAAGATCATCCACCAGTTCATCACCACCGACCGCATCCTCCCCGCGTCCGTGCGCCTGGTCGATATCGCCGGCATCGTCCGCGGCGCCAGCACCGGCGAAGGCCTGGGCAATAAGTTCCTCTCGCACATCCGCGAGGTGGATGAAGTGTTGCAGGTCGTCCGCTGCTTTGAAGACAGCGATATCACCCACGTCGACGGCGCGGTCGATCCCCTCCGCGATATCGACACCATCGCCACCGAGCTTTGCCTGGCCGACCTGGAGACCGTCTCCTCGTCGATGGACAAAGCCATCCGCCTGGCCCGCTCCGGCGATAAGGAAGCGATCACGAAGGTCGAAATTCTCAAGAAAGTTCAGCCGCTGCTCGACCAGGGCAAACCCGCCCGCGCCGCGCAACTGACCGAGGACGAACACAAGCTCATCAAGTCGCTCGGACTGATGACCAGCAAGAAGGTGCTCTACGTCGCCAACGTTTCGGAGAACGATCTGGAAGGCAAAGACCCGCTGGTGCAAAAAGTCCGCGAGCACGCCGCCAGCGAAGGCAGCGAAGTGGTCCCGGTCTGCGGCAAGCTCGAAGCCGAACTGAGCGAACTGCCCGAAGCCGATCGTCAGGAAATGCTGGAATCGCTGGGATTAAAGGAACCCGCGCTGGCGGCGCTCACGCGGGCGGCGTACCGGCTGCTGGGCCTGCAAAGCTTCTTCACGGCCGGCCAGATCGAAATCCGCGCCTGGACCATCACTGCCGGCACAAAGGCCCCCCCAGGCCGCCGGCGTCATCCACGGCGACCTCGAGAAAAGCTTCATCAAAGCCGAAATCTTCACCGTCGACGACCTCGTCAAATACAAATCCGAAGCCGCCATCAAAGCCGCCGGCCGACTGCGACTCGAAGGCAAAGACTACATCATGCAAGACGGCGACATCACGCACTTCCAGGCGGGGCTGGCGGGCAAAAAATAACCAAAAACTGTGGCGTGGGCGTCCCGCCCA
>JBBQQZ010000354.1:0-3903 GCA_038215325.1 Tepidisphaerales bacterium
GCCGCGAATGGCATACTCGGACGTAAGCTCGGAATACTTGTCGTAGCCGAAGATGTCCGCGAGCATGTCCTTGACGATGGTTACGGTGTCCGTCTCGCCCACGTCGCGGGCCTTGGCGGCGGCGAGGATGGGCTGATAGCGCTTGAGTCCGGCGATAAGACGCTCGGCCACTTTTTTGGGGATTGATGCCATTGTGTTGTCTTGGGTTGGTGGTTGGAAATCGTGATTGAACTAGAGAGCGCCGCAAACGCCTAACGAATAGGACTTTATGCAGCGTGCGCCCGAAGGCCAGCGGTAGCACGAAGCGGCCGGTCGCACTTTGCATAAAGTCTGTTGAACTGAACCGGCGTCGCTATGGGGATTGTATCGAATGCGTTGGGGCGTGTCTTGAAGATTCGCCTTGGCGGGCATCGTCGAGATAACCAGGGGAATGCCGAGCGGGTGCCAGCGTTGGTGACTGTGGATCGATCCCAATGGCCGGATGGATCGCGATGTGACTACGGGGCGCGCGGAATGTCCCCGTCCGCCCGGGCGGTTGTTTGATGGGCGAGGATGAAGCGGCCAGGGACGGGCATCAGGACGAATCCAGCCTTGCAATGATCGGTCGAAGTTCCAACGGCGAGAGGTTGGGTCCGGCCATCAATCGGCCCTGCCCGCAGGCGGGCCACAGAGCGGGACCGGTCCACGGTGTTTCGGCTCTGTTTTTTGGATCGGTCTTCGCGGCTGAGGTGGGGTTTCGGGGGAATCGGTGTCGGGGATTTTTTTTGCAGAAAAATCGGTCGGCGCTGCGCGTTTGTCGTGACAAATGCGCAGCGCGGGGGGTCTATGTGGAGAGGCCGCGCGCTGGGGCGTGGTCGGGCTCTTTGGCAATCGAAATGCGGGGTGTCTATCGGTGGCTTTGGTCGGTGGGTTTGAAGCCACGGCGGGGTGGTGGGATCGTCGATTCCGGTCTGCCCACGCGGTTTTTGGTCGGTTCGGCGGAAGGGTGTGAAATGGCGGTTCAAAGCCACGGCGGGGTGCAAAAGGGGGCGGGAGGGTGGGGTGACTCAGAGGCCCCATTCGACATTCGCCATTCGGACTTCGTCATTGCGAGTCACGAGCCATCATAATCCGGCATGGTGTCTTTGGGTTCGACGGTGGTTTCGCCTTTGAGGGTTTTGACTTTGCCGAGGACTTGTCCGTCGCGGTCGATGTAGAGTCGGCCGCCGTCGTTGGTGGCGTTGCCGGAGATGACGCCGGAGTGGATGACCTTGGTGCCGCGGAAGACGTGGAGGTTTCCGGAGACGTGCCCGAAGATGTGTACGCGCCCGCCGTACTCGACGATGAGATCGCCGTAGATCGTGCCGCGCATGTAGAACTTGCCGCCTTCGACCACGTGTACGTCGCCGGTGACCTTGCCCCAGAGTTCGTACTTTTCGGAGATCGTCTGATCGCCGACGAGGTTGTCGCGGACTTCTTTCATGGAGGATAGTTGCCAGTGGTTAGTTGCCAGTTGCCAGAAGCTAATGCCTTGCTGGCAACTAGCTACTGGCAACTGGCAACTCTGAATCTTACTGCTGCTGCATCATCTCGTTGAGGACTTCGTCTTCGCCCATCGCCATCTTGATGCCGCGGTTGGATTTCAGTTGGATGAGGAGGGTGATGACGATGGCCGCCAGCGGGGCGCCGACGAAGCGGAACCAGGAGAGGATGACGGTCGCCCAGTTGTCATCCTTGAATTCGCTGTCGAAGTGGACTCGGCTGAGGAGTTCGCCCCAGGTCCAGAGGACGCCGGGGATGCGGAAATCGCCGTTGGTCATGTCGACGTTGTTCATGAACGTCTGCCACGGGAAGAGGAAGACGATGAGGATGAAGCACCAGACGAGGCTGCCGGTGACCTTGCCCACGCCGATGAGCCGGCCGACGAGCATGATGTGGGCGATCAGCATGAGCAGCATCGCCAGCACGATGCCCAGGCCAATCCCGCCCAGCAGGCTAACGCCGGTGACGAAGTGCATGACGTCGCCGACCTTGGCGGTGGCGTCGGTGGGCTGGGTGGTGGCGCCGGTGGCCTCGGCGATCGGGACCACGTCGTATCTGATGAGGAAAAACAGCCCGAGCTGCACGATGAGCATCAAGAGCAGGATGAGTGCGATCACGCTCTTGGCGCGTCGCGCCACGCCCATCGCCTCAGAATAATCCGCCGCTGTTGCAAGACCGGGTATACCCGACATGTTTACCTTTCGTTCGGAGCCGAGAGTGGTGTATCGCAAAGTGGGCGAACGAGCAACAATCGCCGCAGTTGCGCGCGGGTGATTTGGACGGGCCTCGCCGGTAGAGTGGGGGGATGCTTGACGCCTTGCTTGCTCGTAAACGACAGGATCGACTGCTTGCCCATGCCGCTTCGGTGGGTCTGGATGCGATCGTGATCACGCAGCCGCACCACGTGTATTACCTGACCGCGCACCTGCCGGCGTGGCGCCATCTTGCGGGGCTGATATTGCGGCCCGGCGGGAAGAGCCTGCTGGTCACTGCCAACAGCATCGCGAAAGACGTGGCAGCGGACGAGGTGATCAGCTACCGCGCCAACCCCGGCGGCACGCTGAGGCAGGATCAGGCGCAGGAGATCGCGAAACTGTTGCTGGACCACTTGGGAGGCGTTTCGCACATCGGTTTCGACACCAGCGAGACCGCCAGCTTGCTGCATGGGTCCGGGCGCACGATGGTCTGCATCGACGAAACGCTCTGGCAAATGCGCCGGCCGAAGGATGCGGATGAACTGAAGCTGATGACCAAGGCGATCGACGCCACGCGGGCGATGTACGACCGCGCCCGGCAGATCATCCATCCCGGCGTTCCGGAGATCGACGTGTTCAATGCCTTGCATGCGGCCGCGGTGGAAAGCACCGGCGCACCGATGACCGCACTGCTCGGCAACGATTTCGCCTGCGGCGTCGGCGGCGGTCCGGCGCGAGCGGGACGCAAAGCCGAAGCGGGGGAGTTGTATATCCTGGACCTGGGCCCGACGTATCGCGGGTACTTTGCCGATAACGCCCGCGTGATCTCGGTCGATCGCAAACCGACCGACGCGCAGCTCAAGGCGTACGACGCGATTGTCGGCGTGTTTCCAATTGTTGAATCGATAGCGAAGCCCGGCGTGCGTTGCCGCGAGATCTACGACGCCGTCGACGCGCATTTTCATGCCACGCTCGGCAAGAAACAGGTCCACCACCTCGGCCACGGGGTCGGGCTGCAGGCGCACGAGTTTCCGCACCTGAACCCCAACTGGGACGACTCGCTCGTCGAAGGCGAAATCTTCACCTGCGAGCCCGGCGTCTACGCCCCGGACCTGCACGGCGGGATCCGGATCGAGAACCAGTACTGGGTGACCAAGACCGGCGTTTCGAACCTGACGCCGTTCCCGCTCGCGATGATTTAAGCCGGTTGCGTGAGCCGGCGCGTCCGCTCGCGTATAACTTGGAAGCGTGCCCGAAGACCGCGAACAGTCAGACCCCGACAGGCCACCGCCGATATCGGTGGATTTCGAGCATTACCGAAGTCTGATGCGCCAGCAGAAACTCGACGAAGCGGCCGACTTCGTCGAGATCGGCGGTTCGGGCGCGATGAAAAAAGTCTGGCGCGGTCTGGCGTGGACGATGCTGCTGGTGGCGGTGGTGTCGTTGTTCACGGTGCTGTTCTATCAGTTTACGAACAGCCTGCGGGTGGCGCTGGTCGTTGTGGCCGGCATGCTTCTGTATATGTTTGGTGCGGCGAAGCTGGCAGAGGGTAGATTTGATCGGCGCAACGGCGAATGATGAGGCAGTGAACCGATGAGCATGACCTGGGACACCTTCGAGCGCTACCGCCAGCGCGGCATTGATGCGCGGCGCGCCGGGCAGTGGGAGAGCGCCAAGGTTTATCTGC